>CAZIEQ010000053.1:0-11485 GCA_964538725.1 uncultured Acidimicrobiia bacterium
GCTCGTGCGCTCTGGCGGGGCGCCGGCCCGGGGGGCCTGCCCGCCGCTCGGGGGCTGCCTTATGGCGGTTTCGCGGTGACCGTGTTCGAAGCCCACCCCTATCCCGGCGGCATGGTGGGCGGCGCCATCCCCGCCTACCGCCTGCCGCAGGCCGATATCGACCAGGACATGAGAGTCCTCGAGGAGCTGGGGGTGGAGTTTCGCTACGGCATGAAGGCGGGGAGCGACTTCACCCTCGACGAGTTGCGGGCCGACGGTTACAGCGCCATCTTCGTTGCCGTCGGGGCGCAGCTGGCGAAACGGCTCGGCATCGAAGGTGAGGACGCCGCAGGGATCATCGACGCCCTCGTGTTCCTGCGCAGCGTCCGCGAAGGACATCCGGTATCCATCGGCCGGCGGGTCGGAGTGATCGGAGCAGGGGACACCGCGATGGACTGCGTGCGGTCGGCGCTGCGGGTGGGGGCCGCCGAAGTGTCTCTCATCTACCGGCGCACCATCGACCAGATGCCCGCCGACCGTGAGGAAGTGGAAGCATGCCTGGCGGAAGGGGTGCGCATCGTCGAACAGGCCAGTCCACACGCCATACACGCCGCAGGTGGGCGGCTCGCCGGGCTCACATGCACCAGGACCGAATACCGCGGCGACCGGGACGCCTCGGGGCGCAAGATCCCCCACGACGTCGCCGGCTCCGGATTCGAGATACCGCTCGACACTCTCATCCTCGCCATCAGCCAGCATTCGGTACTCGACTTCTTCGGTGCCGACACTCCCCAACTGACCGACCGGGGATACATCGCCGTTGACCCCGAGACGTTCGAGTCGTCCATTGCGGGGGTCTACGCCGGTGGGGATGTCGCCGCCGACGGGCCCTCGTCGATCGTGAAGGCAGCCGCCGACGGCCAGGCGGTGGCAGCCGCCATCGCAGCCGCGGTGGGGAGCCGGCCCCCAGCCGCCGCCTCGGAATCAGTTCCTTTTGAGCTGGCGCCGCTTCTCATGCGAAGGGCGCGCCGGGAATACCGGGTGCCCATCAGGCAAACTCCTCTCGAGCGGCGGGACGGTTTCGAAGAGACAATCGTCAACTACACGCCGCAGGAGGCCATGGCGGAAGCGTCCCGCTGCCTCGACTGCCACCAGATCTGCAGCCTCTGCGTAGGTGTATGTCCCAACATGGCGCTGCTCACATATGAGATGGAACCTTTCACCGCCGACCTGCCGTCTGGCCGCTTTGCCGCCGAGCAGCGTCATCAGATAGCGGTGCTCACCGACTTCTGCAACGAATGCGGCAACTGTGTCACCGCCTGTCCCACCTCCGGCCGGCCCTATGTCGACAAGCCGCGGCTGTACCTCGATCGCGACGATTTCCTTGCCGAGAGCGACAACGCATTCATGTTGCACCGCGACGGCAAGGAAGCCTCCATCGAAGCCCGCTGGGACGGTGACACTCACCGGCTGACCGTCAACGGTGCCGTCGAATACACCTCGCCCACGGTCAGCGTCACGCTGGATGCGGCCACGCTCGCCGTGCGTGACGGTGCCCCCGGCGAGGAACCGTCGTTGCAGCGAGCCGCCGAGATGTATGTGCTGCTGCGGGGTCTGGTGGGTTCGATGCCGCAGCTTCCCGTCGCCGGCGCGTCGACAGGCACCCGGGTGGCGCACCCGGGCTACGGAAAGTAGCTCCGCCGCAAGCCGGGCATTTCAGCCGTCCGTGAGGATCTTCAATGCGGCTGCGAGCGTGGCCGCCGGATCGACGAAAGTGACGATGTCACCGGGATCGTCCAGCAAGGCACCGGCGTGCTCGTGGAGTTCCGTTGGAACCTCCAACAGGAGGGGCACCCGGTAGGTGCGGCAGAGGTGGAACACATCCTGAAAGGTTGCTGTGGACGGGTCGTGATGCTCGGGTGCGAACACCTTGTGCAGATAGCCGATCAGCAGGTCGTAGCGGTTCTCCTCGTTGATGAGGCGGACGTGGCGGCCGTGAGTGTCGTAACCGTTGGAGACCGGATGGGTGTCATATCCGGCACACACCAAGCTGGTCAATACAGCCGAGTCGGTGCCTTCGAAGTATCCGACGCTCTTCCTACTCACCATGCCTCCCGACTACACGACGCCCTGATCGACCATGGCACGGGCAACTTTGAGAAACCCTGCGATGTTGGCGCCGTTTACGTAATTGCCCGGCGTTCCGTTCTCCTCGGCGGCTTGACGGCAACTCCGGTGAATGTTGACCATGATGCCCAGCAGGCGTTGGTCCACCTCATCGCGGGTCCAGGTGGTGAACCCGGCGTTCTGTGCCATCTCCAGACCGCTGGTGGCCACACCCCCGGCGTTGGCCGCTTTACCGGGACCGTACAGGATTCGACGGTCGACGAACTGGCCGACTGCCGCCGGCACCGCCGGCATGTTGGCACCTTCGGCGACGACGAACACCCCGTTGGTGAGCATCTGCTTGGCGTCTTCGGCATCGATCTCGTTCTGCGTCGCGCACGGGAACGCCACTTCGGCGTCTTCGACCGCCCACGGGCGCCGGCCGTCGTAGTAGTCACAGCCGAAATGCTCGGCGTATTCGCGTATCCGTCCCCGGCGGACATTCTTCAACTGTTTCACCCATTGCAGCTTCTCCTGGTCGATGCCGGCATCGTCGTAGACGAATCCATTGGAGTCGGACAGGGTGACCGCCTTGCCGCCGAGGCGGTTGATGTTCTCCACGACGTGCTGGGCGACGTTGCCCGACCCCGATACGATGCATGACTTGCGGTAGATACTGTCCCCGCGTGTCTTCAGCATCTCGTCGGCGAAGTAGACGGCTCCGTAGCCGGTCGACTCGGGGCGGATCAGCGAGCCGCCCCATTCCATTCCCTTGCCGGTGAGGATGCCGGAGAACTCGTTGGCCAGCTTCTTGTACTGGCCGAACAGATAGCCGATCTCACGGGCTCCGACTCCGATGTCTCCTGCGGGGATGTCGGTGTGGTCACCGATGTGGCGGAACAGTTCGCTCATGAACGCCTGGCAGAAACGCATCACCTCGCCGTCGCTCTTGCCCTTCGGGTCGAAGTCGGAACCACCTTTGCCTCCCCCCATCGGCAGGGTGGTGAGGGCGTTCTTGAACACCTGTTCGAATGCGAGGAACTTGAGGACGCTGAGGTTCACCGTGGGGTGGAACCGCAGGCCGCCCTTGTACGGGCCGATGGCGCTGTTCATCTCGATGCGGTAGCCCCGGTTTACCCGCACCCTGCCGGTGTCATCCACCCACGGCACGCGGAACATGATCACCCTTTCGGGTTCCACCAGCCGTTCGAGGACGCCGCCGTCCTCGAGCTCCGGGTAGCGGCCGAATGCCGGCCACACCGAAGCCACGACCTCATGCACTGCCTGGTGGAATTCGGGCTCGCCCGGGCTGCGGGCTGCGACCTCTTCCATGAAATCAGACACGGATGCGATCACCGGCGGCGCCTTTCTGCTGGCTGTGATGTCCCCATTTACCCCGGCCGGAGCTGGCTCACCCAGCACCGACCTGCTCGTTGAACGCTTCGATGAGATCGTCGATCGGTCCGACCTGAGCTTGGATTCTGGTCCAATAGTCGGCGTCGTACCACTGTGCCTGTATGTCTTCGTACGTCTTGCCCTGCTGCTCCACCCACGTGTAGTACTTGAGATTGTGGATGCGCTTGCGTTCGTAGTAGGAGAGTTCGTGCACGTGATCGATGCCCGCACCGAGCAGGTAGCGGTGATACGAGCCCGCGGCGTCGGTGGTCGTGAACCCACCCCTCTCCTGATTCAGCTCGTCGAGGCGGCTGCGATACATGTCCATCGAGTCGGTACCCACCGAGACTACGACATCGCGGCCGGTCATCTCGTAATAACGGGCGAGTTTGACCGCCGCCAGCAAGTTGGCAGTGCCCGAAATGCCCAAGAGGGGAAGCTGCTCGATCAACGCCGGAGCCACTCCCTGGTTCTGCAGGTAGTCCGTTCCGGCGGGTTCGTTGAACAGCCGGATGAGGCTCACCGCGGCCTCGTCGTCCAATCCGATGGCCAGATCGGTATTGCGAACATTGTGAACCCAAGGGATGTGCTTGTCGCCGATGCCTTCGATACGGTGCTCCCCGAACCCGTTGTAGAGGATGGTGGGGCACTGGACCGCCTCGCCTGCGGCGATGGTCGACGTTGGATACACCTGCTTGAGATAGTCGCCGGATGCGATGGTGCCTGCAGAGCCGGTGGTGAGCGCCACCCCGCGGAAAGTGTCTCCGGGACGCATCGCAGTGTCGAGGACGTCGGCCATGGCGGGGCCGGTGACGGCGTAGTGCCACAGATAGTTGCCGAACTCGTCGAACTGGTTGAAGATCGCCAGCGCCTGCCCGGAATCCCGCAGCTCGGCGCACTTGTCGAAGATCTCCTTCACGTTTGATTCCGAGCCGGGGGTCTTGATGATCTCCCCGGCGACGCTTTCCAGCCACTCGAACCGTTCCCGGCTCATACCTTCAGGGAGGATGGCGATTGATTCGCAGCCGAGGAGATTGGAGTCGTAAGCCCCCCCGCGGCAGTAGTTGCCGGTCGACGGCCACACCGCCTTCTGCGCCGCGGGATCGAACTGTCCGGTAACCAGACGGGGCACCAGGCAGCCGAAGGCGGCTCCCACCTTGTGTGCCCCCGTCGGGAACCACTTCCCGACCAGCATGATGATGCGGGCGGCGACACCTGTGAGCTCCGACGGCAGCTCGATGGCGTTCACCGGGCCGAAGCCACCACCGTGCTCGGTGGGCTCGTTGTGCCAGGTGATGCGAAACAAGTTGCGCGGATGCAGGTCCCACAGACCAATCCCTGCCAGTTCCTCCTCGATTTCGCCGGGAATGAGAGACGGGTCGCGCATCTGACGGAACGTCGGTATGCGGATGGCCTGTTCCCGGGCCCGCTGCACCGCCGAACGCAAGGTTGCTTCGTGGATGGTGAGGTCGATCATGCAGATCCCTTTCCGGTCAGGGGCGAGTCGCCCATTGCGGCCGCCAGCGCGTCCATGTCGGGCGCAGTTCGCAGCGGTGTGGTTCCGGCGCCGGTGACGGCTCGCATCGCCGACGCAACGTCTTTGAGCCCGTTCCCGGTGGCCAGCAGCACGACGCTGTCGGAGCCTCCCACCAGACCCGCACGTGACGCCGCCATCAGGCCGGCGTGTCCGGCAGCTCCGGCCGGTTCGGCGAATACGCCCGATCCACGAGCCAGGGTCGGGATGGATGCCAGCAACTCGTCGTCGCTCACTCGGAGGAAGGCGCCGCCGGTGGCGGTGACAGCGGCCATTGCCTTGATCCGGTCGCGGGGAAGGTCGGCGCTGATGGAGTCGGCGACCGTGGAGGCGGAGATGGGCGGCTTGGTGAGCACGTCGCTGCCCTCTTCGAATGCCTGCACCAGATAGTCGCTGCCGGCAGCCTGCACCCCGTACAGGCGTGGGGCGCGATCTATCCATCCCAAGGCCAGTGCATCTTTGACGCCTTTGTGAAGACCGCCGATGATGGACCCGTCGCCGACGCCGACAAACACCGCGTCGGGGGGATCCCAAGCGAGCTGTTCCAGGATCTCCAGCATCGCCGTCTTCTTGCCCTCGGTCATGTAAGGGTTGAATCCAGTGTTGCGGTTGTACCAGCCGTAGCGGGCGGCGGCCTGCATGCACAGCTCGAATGCATCGCCGTATGTGCCGGCAACCAGGACGACGGTCGAGCCGTATGCGAGCAGCTGTGCCACCTTTGCCTCCGGTGCACTTTCGGGTACGAAGATGACGTTGGCCCGCCCCACGCTGGCCGCCAGCCCACTGAGCGCGGCGGCGGCGTTGCCGGTACTGGCGGTTGTCACGACATGGGCACCGCGTTCGGCGGCGTCGACGAGAGCCATCGCGCTGGCCCTGTCTTTGAGGGAGGCTGTGGGCTGGCGGCCTTCATCCTTCACCCATACGCGGGCCACGCCGCTGGCTTCGGCGAGTCGGGGGGCGTCGTACAGCGGGGTGCCGCCTACGGTCAACGGCGGGGCTGCTGCCGCCGCGGTGATGGGCAGCAGCGGCCGGTATCGCCACATGGTGGGGTCGCGGTTCGCCGCCAGGGTCGCCCTGTCGATCGTCGTCGCCACCCGTTCGTAGTCGTAACGCACGTCGAGGATGCCCTCGGCCCCGTGGTGCGGACATACGTAGCCGGCCTCCGCCATCGGGTAGGTCTTGGCGCAGATCACACAGACGAGGCCGGCCACGTGATCGGGTTGGCCGACCGTCATGGAACGATCCGGGTGCCGGTTGCGCCGGCGATCGCCCGTTCGATGTTCTCCGGGTTGGTGATGAGGGCTTCCTTTCCCCCGGCTTTGAGGAACTGGACCACGGCGCGCATCTTGGGGGCCATGCTGCCCTCTGCGAAATGCCCTCCTTCGGCCAGGTAGGTCTCGACTTCGCGCAATGTGAGCCTGTCCACCCACTCCTGGCGGGGAGTGCCGAAGCGGAGCGCCACTTTCTCGACCGCGGTGGATATCAGCAGCAGGTCGGCGTCGATGAGGGTCGCCAGCAGTGCTGACGCCAGATCCTTGTCGATCACCGCCGCCACCCCCCGCAGGTCACCGTCGGCATCTGCGACCACCGGAATGCCGCCGCCGCCGACGGTGACGACCACCACTCCCGCGTCGAGCAGTGTGCGTACGACGTCTATCTCGACGATACGCAGCGGCTGTGGTGAAGCCACCACGCGACGCCATCCCCGACCGGCATCCTCGACTACGTCCCAGCCCTCCCCATCGCGGCGGCGTAGAGCCTCCGCCTCGTCGAGGAACGAGCCGATCGGCTTCGCAGGATTGGTGAAGGCAGGGTCGTCGGCGCTCACCTCGACCTGAGTGACGACGGTCGCCACCTGCCTGTCGATTCCCATGCGGCGCAGGTCGTTCACCAGGTTCTGCTGCAGCATGTATCCGATGGCACCCTGAGTGTCTGCACCGCACACGTCGAGCGGCACCTCGTGCAGTTCGAGGCGGGCCAGTTCGGAGCGGCGCAGGATGAAGCCGACCTGGGGCCCGTTGCCGTGGGAGATGGCGACGTCCCAGCCGTCGCGGATCAGCGAAGCGATGTGGTGGTCGGTTTCGCCTGCGGCGGCGTATTGGTCTTCGACCGACTTGTGGTCGGCGTCGATGATCAGCGAATTGCCACCGATGGCTACTACTGCTCTTGGCATCGTCTACTCCATCGCCCCGAGAACCAGCGAGAGCAGCGCCATGCGCATCACGACGCCGTTGAAAGCCTCCTGCCAGTAACGGGCATGCTTGAGCCGGTCGACCTCCGCGAGCAGCTCATCCATCCGCGGCAGCGAGTGCAGCACGATCGAGTCTCCCTTTGCCCTGCCCATCACCTCCTGGGTTATCTGGTAGTTGGCCGGGGTCAGCCCGTAGTCGTCCTGCTTCTCCTGACGTGACTGTGAGTAGTCGGGCTGTACGACCGGTTCCATATAGATCACGTCGGCCTCGCCGATCACCTCGTCGATGTGGTCGGCGATGCGGTAGCTGGTGCCCATGGTGTCCAGTTCGGCGAGCCATTCTGCGGTGGGTGACATGTCCTCGGGTGATATGAGCACCGCCTCGGCATCGAACTGGGATAGGGCGTATCCGATGGAATGCATGGTCCGCATCCGCATGTCGCCGATGCAGACGAAGGTCAACCCGTCGATGGTGCCCTTCTCCCGCAGCACGGTGTACAGGTCGGTGAGCACCTGGGTGGGATGCTCCCCCCAACCGTCGCCGGCGTTGATGATGGGAATCGATGCCCAGTCGGCCGCCTCGGCGGGAGCACCTTGTTGGAAGTGGCGCATGACGATCACATCGCCGTAGTACTCCAGCATGTGAACCGTGTCTTTGATCGACTCCTGGTAGAAGTCGCCGGCGCGGGTCATCTTGGCGTCGGAGAAGCCGGTGACGTGGCCGCCGAGGCGGTGCATAGCCGCCTCGTGTGCAAGCCGGGTCCGGGTCGAAGGCTGGTAGAAGGCGGTGACCAACGTTTTGTGCGCCAGCAGATCGGTGTTCCTGCGCTCCCTGGCGATCGGTTCCAGCTGGGTGGCGACGTCGAACACGTGAAAGAACTCGTTCCGCTCGAATTCCTTGAGCGAGAGGATGTCGCGTCCGGCAAAGCTGCGCATTAGGGCCTCCTGGCGTCGTGGCGCCCGTAGTGGACAGCTCGACCGGGCGCCGATACGATTGATCATACAACCATACGATATGACGACTCAACTCGATTGGTCATGACGATAAACCGCAGTCCTTCCCTGACCGAGCAGGTCAAGGCGCACATCAAAGAGCGCATAGTCGGCGGAGAGTTCACCGAGGGCCGGATTCCCTCCGAGACGGTGCTCGCCTCCGCCCTCGGGGTGAGCCGCACCACGGTGCGGGACGCTCTCAGCCGCCTGGAGAATGAAGGCGCGGTGGTACGCCGCCAGGGCGCAGGCACCTTTGTCAACGAGTCGATCCTGCAGATCAGGTCGCGTCTGGAAGCCATCTGGTCGTATGAGGATGTCCTCCAGGCTCACGGATACACGCCCGTGGTTCGTGTCCTCGCGGTGGAGGAGGAGACCGCCGCCGAGTGGCTGGCGGCAGATCTCTTCCTGACAGCCGGCGAGCCGATCGTGGTCATCGAGAAGCTGTTCCTCGAGGACCGCAGGCCCGTCGTGCTCACTCACAACCGCATTCCTGCGGGGATCGTCCCCCGCCCCGTCAGCGAAACCGATGCCGCCACTCCCATCTACGAGTATCTCGAGGCAGCCGGCGGGCGACACCTGAGCTACTACCTGTCGGAGATCGTGCCGGTCGTGCTGCAAGATGACCTTGCCGCCAAACTCGACGTGGTCGAAGGCACCCCTGCCATCAGCTTCCGTGAGGTCGGCTTCGACGACGACAACCGGCCGCTGGTACAGGCAACTTCCTACTTCCGAGACGACCTTCTCCGTTTTCGCCTCATGCGGCGCAAAGACGGGTCGTGAGCCAACACAACGAGAGGAGCGGTCAATGCAGACCCACATGCGAGGTCGGGACATGGTCACCACCCAGGATTGGTCCCGGGACGAGCTCGACACGGTGCTCGACGTCGCCATGGACCTGAAACGGAAACGGGCGGTGGGCGACCCACATCCCTACTTGCGTGACAAGGTGCTTGCCATGCTCTTCTTCTTCTCGAGCACCCGGACCCGGGCCAGTTTCGAAGCGGGGATGGCGCAGCTGGGCGGCCATGCCCAATTCCTCGACAGCACGACCACTCAGATCGGCCACGGTGACACGTGGAAGGAGATCGGGGAGATCCTGGGCCGCTACAACGACGGCATCGCCATCCGCCAGGTCGACTGGGGAATTGGCAACGATTACATCCGGGCGGTGGCGGATGCAAGCAGGGTTCCGGTGCTCAACATGCAGTGCGACTACTACCACCCCTTCCAGGTGCTGGCCGATCTGCTGACCATCATCGAGCACAAGGGTGATCCCAAGGGCCTCACGGTCGACGTCAGCTACGCGTACGCAGCCAGCTACCAGAAGCCTCTCAGCGTTCCGCAGAGCCTGATCTTGCTGCTGACGCGATACGGGGCCAATGTGCGCCTCACCCGTCCTCCCGAATTCGCGTTGATGCCCGACATCGTTGCTCAGGCGGAGGACAACGCGGCCCGCCACCACGGCTCGTTCGAGGTAGGCGAAGACTTCGACGCCGGCTTCGGTGGCGCCGATGTCGTCTATGCCAAGAGCTGGGGTTCGATGATGACAACCGACGATCTCGACGAGTCGGCAGCCATCAGCAAGAAATACCAGGATTGGATCTGCGACGAACGCCGCATGGGTATGGCAGACGGCGACAGCATCTATATGCATCCCCTGCCCGCCGATCGCAACATCGAGGTGACCGACGGTGTGATCGACGGTCCCCACAGCAGAGTGTTCGACCAGGCGGAGAACCGTCTCCACGTGCAGAAAGCGGTGATGGCACTCACCATGTAGCGACCCCATAGCGGGACGTCCGAATGCCCCGGCACCGGGCCCCTGTTGACAGGCCTGAGGGCGGCAATGAAGATGTCGGCGGAGGTGTGATGACAGAGAACATCGCGTTCACATTGAACGGGGAGGCGGTCGTGGGGCGCGCCGGCCATCCCCATCTGCCGGCGGCGCTGCGCGGGGAACCCGACGTCGCGTCTCCCGAGGACGGCTGAGGACACCCTGTGACCGCAAGCACCCCAGGACTGGTCTGCGCACACCATCATCTCTATTCGACCCTTGCCCGTGGCATGCCGCCACCGCCGCGTATCCCCCGCAGCTTCGGCGAGATACTGCAGCAGATATGGTGGCGTCTCGACGCCGCCCTCGACCTGGAGATGATCCGCTGGTCGGCCATGCTGGGGGCGCTGGAGGCCCTCGAATCGGGAACCACCGGCATAGTCGACCACCACGAGTCCCCCAATGCCATCGAAGGCAGTCTGACGGTCATCGCCGACGCCTGCTCCGAGGTGGGGGTACGGGTCGCCACCGCCTACGGAGTCACCGACCGTCACGGCAGCGACGGGGCCCGCCGCGGCTTGGAAGAGAACCGGCGTTTCCTCACTTCGGGCGGCCGCGGTCTCGTCGGAGTCCACGCCGCGTTCACCTGTGAGGACGCCACCTTGCATCAGGCCGCCGAGCTGGCCGCCGAACTGGGCGTAGGGGCCCACATCCATGTTGCCGAAGGGCCCGAAGACGCAGCGGCACCGTCGCGCCTCGAAGCGCTCACCGCCGACTCATGGCTGCTGGCGCACTGTGTCCATCTCCCGAGTGAACACTCGCTGCGAGGGACGATCCTCCACAATCCGCGCTCCAACCTGAACAACGGCGTCGGCTATGCAAACCCGGCGCGTTTCAGCAACCCGGTGGCTCTGGGCACCGACGGTATCGGCGCCAACATGCTCGAATCTTTCCGGCTCGCCTACGTCATGCACCGTTCCGAAGACGTCACCGCCACGCCCGACCCGGCCTGGAGCTGGCTGCAGGCCGGCTGGGATCTGATCCCCGAATGCCGCCGCGACGAGGTGATCTGGAGCTACGACCCGATGGATCCCTGGCATTTGGCTTTCACGCCCGGGGTGCATCCTCTGCAGATCACCGTCGGGGACGACGTCGTCTTTGCAGAAGGGGTCCCCACCCGGGTGGACGCCGCCGAGATACGTGCCAAGGCCCGCGAGCAGGCGGCGCGGCTGCACGCCCGGTTGTGAGGGAATCCACTCAGCCTGTGACGGCTTTGAGATCTGCCTGGGTGTTTATCTGCGCCGGTGACGGCCAGTCCGGCGGCAAGTCGATACCGACAGCCGGTGCGTCGTCGAGCAGCGACTGCAGTGAACCCAGTCCGGCGTCGAGCCGCTGCCGCACCAGCGACTCGATACGGCAGTCGTAGACGGCGAAGAGCGGCTCCCAACCCGCGGGCGTTCGCCCCCCTGCCCCCAGAGAGTGTCCGATGGGCGCGGCGAGACGCTCGCAGCCC
>CAZIEQ010000054.1:0-11358 GCA_964538725.1 uncultured Acidimicrobiia bacterium
CTTGGTCGAGAAGGGTTCCGCGCATCTCCACAAGGAATTGGTCGGCTCGGTGACCCGGCATCAGGTCAGAGAGATCGCGGAGACGAAGATGAGGGACCTCAACGCCAACGACATCGAAGCGGCCATGCAGATCATTGCGGGAACGGCCCGCTCGATGGGGATCACGGTCGAATAGGCGGTCGTCGATCGCCGAACCCGACCACCGAGATCTGGAAGCCGCCGATCCGAAAGAAAGTGGGAGGCCCCAGGGCCGCATGAACCACGGAGGTGCTAGATGAGCAAGAAACACACCGACGCCGCCGGTCGCTACGACAAGATGGCGTTGTACCCGCCCCGCGATGCCATCGAACTGGTCAAGACGGTCGCCTTCGCTACGTTCGACGAGACCGTGGAGAGTGTCTTCAACCTTGGCATCGACCCCCGCAAAGCCGACCAGGCGATGCGCGGCACCGTTTCCCTGCCCCACGGCACCGGGAGGGCGGTGCGCATCGTCGTGTTTGCCGTCGGGGAAGCTGCGAAAGATGCTGAGGATGCCGGGGCGGATGTGGTCGGTGGCAAGGAGCTTGCTGCGGAGATCGCCGCTGGCCGGGAGCTCGACTTCGATGTCACCATCGCCGCTCCCGACATGATGTCCGAAGTTGGCAAGTTGGGAAGGATCCTCGGCCCGCGCGGACTGATGCCCAATCCGAAAGCACGAACGGTGACTCCCGACGTTGGGCAGGCCGTAGCCGAGTTCAAGGCGGGCAAGGTGGAGTATCGCAATGATCGTTACGGAAACCTGCACACAGTCATCGGGAAGGTGTCTTTCCCCGTGGACGATCTCGTGGCCAACTTTGCCGCCGTCGCCGACGAGATCATCCGGTCCAGACCTGCGGCAGCCAGGGGCCGTTTCATCCGCAAGGTGAGCATCGCATCAACGATGGGGCCGGGCGTCAAGGTCGATCCGGCAGCCGTAGAGGATCTGGTGAGTCTGATTCCGTGAGGATCCCATTGCCCCCGGGCAACCGGGGGAGGATTGCACCGCGTGACGCGTTAGACATCTGGCGGCCCGCGGACCACACTGGAGCCTCACGGACCCGCGGCGTTGAGACGGGGCCCCACCCCTCGTCTGGGCCGGACCAGCCGCTCGAGTCGGGATGCACCCACCCGGCCGGCGCAGCGACCACTCGGGGGTAGCAACCTGGCCCGCTGCTCCCGTTGCAACGTCGGCCTGCGCCGCGGGTTCACCTCGAGGAGCAAACGGTCACTACGCAACCGGGGTGGGGTGCTCGGTCGTTCGTGGACGACTGCCAGGGAGTGATCACAGCCGTCCGACGCTGAACCGTGGCAGTGTCGGCTTTGGACAAGGGCCACCGCAGCTCTACCCTTCCCCCCTACATTCGATCCTTGGCCCGAGACCGCCGGTGCCGCAAGGCTGAAGACCCTTCCCGGGTGCCTGCGCAGGTTGCTCTTTGAGCTCCCGTGCCTCGCGCCGGGAGCTTTGTACATGAGAGGAGTGTGCGACATGCCGAGACCCGAAAAGGTCCAGGCGGTTGCCAACATCAGGGAGCGGCTCGACTCCGCGGGTGCGGTGTTCGTCACCGAGTTCGCAGGATTGACTGTCACTGAGCAGTCGGAGCTGCGCCGCGGCCTGCGCCGGGCCGACGCCTCCTACAAGGTGGTCAAGATGACGCTTGCACGCCTGGCAGCGGCGGAGCTGGGGATGGAAGCCCTCAATGACGTGCTCACCGGGCCCACCGGGCTGGCCTTCAGCTCAGGCGACCCGGCCCCGACAGCCAAGGCCCTGCGCGACTTTGCGGCGGAGCATGTTCGGCTGGTCATCAAAGGCGTCTACTTCGACGGCGACCTGCTGCCTCCCGAGAAGGTGATCGAGCTTGCCGATGTGGAGCCGCGAGATGTTCTGCTGGCCAAGATGGCGGGCCTGCTGCAAGCACCGATGGCGAATCTCGCCGGGCTGCTGGCCGCGTTGCCGCGCAACGCGGCGACGATGTTTCAACAATTGATCGACAAACGGACTGACGATGAGCCGGCTCGCGACGTGGCCGACAGCGCCCGGCCCGCGGCGGCTGCCGAGGACCGGCCTGAATCCGCGGCGGAGGAAGACGCGCCGAGCGGCGAGTCCGCCGGTGATGGTTCGGCCGCTGAGGTGGCCGAGGAAGGTGGAGACGATGGCAAAGATGAGTAGCGAGGACCTCCTCGAGGCCTTCGAGAAGATGACCGTTCTCGAGCTATCAGAGTTCCTCAAGGCATTCGAGGAGAAGTTCGACGTGACTGCGGTCGCTCCGATGGCGATGGCTGCGGTTGCAGGCCCGGGTGATGGCGGCGACGGGGCCGAAGAGGAAAGGGACGAGTTCGATGTCGTCCTGGCCGCGATCGGCGACAAGAAGATCCAGGTGATCAAAGAGGTCCGCAGCCTCACCAGCCTCGGCCTCAAGGAAGCCAAGGACCTTGTCGAGTCTGCCCCCACACCGGTGCTCGAGGGTGTCGGCAAGGAAGATGCCGACAAGGCGAAAGGCGCCCTCGAGGCGGCCGGCGCCACCGTTGAGTTGAAGTAGTCGTCTCGTGCTCGGGCACCCACCGATGACGGAGCAGGTCTGAAGTGGAAGTAGCACCGACGCCGAAGGGAGGTAGCGAGAAGGAGACGTTGCGCGCCTTCCTGAACAAGAACCGTGCCGTCGTCGTGTGGAAGGTAGATGGGGTCTCCGATGATGATGCTCGGCGGCCGATGGTGGATTCGGGTACGAGTCTCATCGGATTGGTGAAGCACCTCGCCTGGGTTGAACGGTGGTGGTTCGAGGAGGTCTTCGCGGGCCGGCCCGTTCCCGACTTCCCATGGACCGACGCCGACCCGGATGCTGATTTGCGCGCCGAGCCAGCGGACACGGTGGACGGCATCGTCGACATGTACAAACGCCATGTGCGGCTCGTCGACGAGATAATCGACGGCGCCACCATCGATCAACTCTCAGCCGGGGATCGGGACGGGATCCGCTTCGGCCTGCGGTGGATACTCGGTCATATGATCGAGGAGACGGCCCGCCACGCCGGGCACGCCGACATCCTGCGGGAGATGGTGGACGGGTCGACGGGATACGTACCGTGAACTGCTTGTCCGTTCCCTTACCTGACATCCGCGAGGCGCGCCGATGACGGCGCCGCACCTTGACAAAACCAGTGCCTGGAGTACCTTGGAGGCAACAGTTGAGTAGTCCAGGCCGTCCTGAAAGTACCGGGGTAGCTTTCTGCTATCCTGGCTCGTCCCTGCCCTGAACAAGTTGTCCACCCGCTCGCCCTCGTAGGAGGAGATCGCCCTTGGTCGCTGCGCGTTCCGATCGTCTCTCGTTCGCCAAGATCCCCGAAGTCCACCCCCTCCCCGACCTGCTGCAAGTGCAAAAAGAGAGCTTCAAGTGGTTTCTCGAGCGTGGTCTCGCTGAGATCTTCAACGAGGTGTCTCCCATCGAGGACTTCGGCGGCTCGCTGGCCTTGGAGCTGACCGACCATCGCTTCGGAGAGCCAACCCGCACCGTCGAAGAGGCGAAAGACGCTGACGACAACTACTCGGAGCCGCTGTTCGTCACCGCCCGCTTTGTCAACAAGAACACCGGGGAGATCAAGGAACAGCAGGTGTTTCTCGGCGACTTCCCCATGATGACCGACAACGGTACCTTCATCATCAACGGCACCGAGCGGGTAGTCGTCAGCCAGCTGGTGCGCTCTCCGGGGGTCTACTTCGACTCGACCCGCGACAAGACATCCGACAGAAACCTCCTGGCCGCCAAGGTGATCCCGGGGAGGGGCGCGTGGCTGGAATTCGACATCGACAAGAAGGACACGCTCGGAGTGCGGGTCGACCGCAAGCGCCGCCAGTACGTGTCCACGTTCTTGCGCGCCTTGGGATTCGCCGAAGACAACGACAAAGTCCTTGCCATGTTCGACGGCTCCCAGGTGCTGGCGAACACGGTGGAGAAGGATCCAGCCGAGGACAACCAAGAGGCGCTGCTCGACTTCTACCGCAAGCTGCGGCCCGGTGAGCTGACCACCGTCGACTCGGCGAAGAACCTCATCGAGAGCCTCTTCTACAACCCCAAGCGCTACGACCTGACACGAGTGGGCCGCTACAAGCTGGACCAGAAGTTCGGCCGGAATCCGGTGTCGTTGGGCCGCTACCGCTCCGACCAGCATGGCCTCCTCACCCGGGAAGACATCATGGCGACCCTCAACTATCTCCTCGGCCTGTGGCAAGGGACACCGGGTCACCGTCTCGATGACATCGACCATTTCGGGAACCGCCGGGTGCGCACGGTCGGGGAGCTGATACAGAACCAGTTGCGGGTCGGTTTGACCCGTTTGGAGCGGGTCGTGAAGGAGCGGATGATCTCCCAGGATCCCGACGCCATCACACCGCAGTCGTTGATCAACATCCGGCCGGTCACCGCGGCCATCAAGGAGTTCTTCGGAACCAGCCAGCTGAGCCAGTTCATGGATCAACCCAACCCGCTTGCCGGCCTCACCCACCGCCGGCGCCTGTCGGCACTGGGTCCCGGCGGTCTGTCCCGTGAGCGGGCCGGGTTCGAGGTGCGAGACGTACACCCTTCCCACTACGGCCGCATGTGTCCCATCGAGACTCCCGAAGGCCCCAACATCGGGCTGATCGGTTCTTTGGCCACATTCGCCCAGGTCAACCGGTATGGCTTCATCGAGACCCCTTATCGGAAAGTGGAGAAGGGCAGAGCCACCGACGAGATCATCTACCTGACGGCCTCTCAGGAGGAGGAGTACGTCATCGCCCAGGCAAACGCTCCCCTGAAGAGCGATGGCAGGTTTGCCAATCAGCGGGTGCTGGTGCGGCGAACTGGAGGCGAGGTGGACTACGTAGAGGCCACAGCCGTCGACTTCATGGACGTATCTCCCAAGCAGGTGGTGTCGGTCGCCACCGCGTTGATCCCCTTCCTGGAGCACGACGACGCCAACCGGGCGCTCATGGGCTCCAACATGCAGCGCCAAGCCGTTCCGCTGCTTCGGGCGGAGGCTCCGCTGGTGGGTACCGGCGTTGAGAAACGCGCCGCCCGCGACTCCGGCGACACTGTGGTTGCTGTCAGGGGAGGCACCGTCAGTGAAGTGACTGGTGACCACCTGACGGTCACCGAGCGTGGTGGAGAGAAACGAATCTACCCGCTGCGGAAGTTCGAACGGTCGAACCAAGGGACCTGCATCAACCAGCGCCCGGTGGCCGAACCGGGCGACAAGGTGGTGGCCGACGACGTGCTCGCCGACGGACCTTCCACCGAGGAGGGTGAACTGGCGCTTGGCAAGAACCTTCTCGTTGCCTTCATGCCGTGGGAAGGCCACAACTACGAAGACGCCATCATCATTTCGGAGCGGCTGGTCAAAGACGACGTGCTCACTTCCATTCACATCGAGGAGCACGAGATCGAAGCCCGCGACACCAAGCTGGGCTCCGAGGAGATCACCCGCGACATCCCCAACGTTGCGGACGAGGTGCTGCGGGACCTCGACGAGGACGGGATCATTCGCGTCGGGGCGTCGGTCGGTCCCGGTTCCTACCTGGTAGGCAAGGTGACACCCAAGGGGGAAACCGAGCTTACGCCCGAGGAGCGCCTGTTGCGGGCCATCTTCGGTGATAAAGCTCGCGAGGTGCGAGACGTCTCGTTGAAGGTTCCCCACGGCGAGTCCGGCAAAGCCATCGACGTGCGGGTGCTGCGCCGCTCTGAAGGCGCCGATCTGCCTCCGGGCATGAACGAGCTGGTGCGGGTACATGTCGCCAAGCAGCGCAAGATCTCCGAAGGCGACAAGCTGGCCGGCCGCCACGGCAACAAGGGTGTGATAGCCAAGATTCTCCCCGTCGACGACATGCCCTTCCTCGAGGACGGCACGCCGGTCGACATCATTCTGTCCCCGCTTGGGGTGCCCTCCCGCATGAACCTGGGTCAGGTGCTGGAGACCCATCTGGGCTGGGCTGCCGCCCAAGGGTGGGACGGGTCCAACGATGTGGAGGGCCCGGCGTCGGTTGGCGCCCCAGCGTGGACCAAGGTCGCCACCCCCGTGTTCGACGGCGCCAAGGAGCATGAGATCGGCAAGTTGCTGCAGCAGTCGAAACCGAACCGCGACGGGAAACGTCTCGTCGACGACAACGGAAAAGCAATTCTCTACAACGGGCGCACCGGCGAGCCGTTCGACCAACCGATCACTGTCGGTTTCATCTACATTCTGAAGCTCGGTCACCTGGTGGACGACAAGATCCATGCCCGGTCCACTGGTCCGTATTCGATGATCACCCAGCAGCCTCTGGGCGGCAAGGCGCAATTCGGTGGGCAGAGGTTCGGTGAGATGGAGGTGTGGGCCCTCGAAGCATACGGCGCCGCCTACGCACTCCAGGAGCTGCTGACCATCAAGTCGGATGATGTCAAGGGCCGTGTCAAGGTGTATGAGGCGATCGTCAAGGGGCACAACATCCCCGAACCGGGGATCCCCGAGTCTTTCAAAGTCCTCATCAAGGAGATGCAGAGCTTGTGTCTCAGCGTCGAGATGTTGTCGGCGGGTGAGGAGGTGGAGCTCGCCGAACTCGACGAGGACGTCTACCGGACCGTTGAGAACCTCGGCATAGACATGTCCCGACCGGAGCGGGCCACATGATCGGCGGGTCCAGGATCGACATCCGCCACGACAGAGAAGTAGGGAGATAAATGCCCCAGCTCTTCGACGAACTGAAGATCGGCCTCGCCAGCAGCGATCACATTCGCGCCTGGTCACACGGAGAGGTCAAGAAACCCGAGACCATCAACTACCGGACACTGAAACCGGAAAAGGATGGTCTGTTCGACGAACGCATCTTCGGTCCCACCCGCGACTGGGAGTGCTATTGCGGCAAGTACAAGCGCATCCGCTTCAAGGGAGTGGTGTGTGAACGCTGTGGTGTCGAGGTAACCAGAGCGAAGGTGCGCCGGGAGCGCATGGGCCATGTGGAGCTGGCTGCTCCGGTCACCCACATCTGGTTCTTCAAAGGTGTTCCCTCCCGCCTCGGCTACCTGCTCGACATGTCGCCGAAGGACCTGGAGAAGGTCATCTACTTCGCGGCCAATCTGATCACTTATGTCGACGACGATCGGCGCCAGAAGGATCTCTCCGAGTTCGAGGAGACGTTGCAGGCCGAGCTCGAGCTGATCTTGGCCGAGTTCGAAGAATGGCGGGAGACTCGCCTCGGCCGCCTCGAACAGGAGCTGGAAGGCATGGAGGAGGGTGGCGCCAAGCCCGCCGAGATTTCAGCCAGGCGCAGGGAAGTGGAGCGGGAGATCAAGGACCGCCAGGAGCGCGCCGAGTATGAGCAGGAGTTGGTGCAGGAGGCGTTCGACACCTTCCGCACCATGAAGCCCAAGCAGCTGGTCGACTCCGACCAGTTGTGGCGGGAAATGGTCGACCGCTACGGAGAGCATCTCAAGGGAGGCATGGGGGCCGAGGCCATCAAGGATCTGCTCAACCGCCTCGATTTGGATGCCGAGCTCGAGAAGCTGCACGAGGACCTTTCCGCTAAGTCCCAGCAGCGGCGGCAGCGGGCCACCAAACGTCTCAAGGTCGTTACTCCTTTCGCCGAGGCGCGCAATGCGCCCCAGTCGATGATCCTGGAGGCGATTCCGGTCATTCCTCCCGACCTGCGCCCGATGGTGCAGCTCGACGGCGGCCGGTTCGCCACCAGCGATCTCAACGACCTGTACCGCAGGGTGATCAACCGCAACAACCGGCTGAAGCGGCTGCTGGAACTCGGAGCTCCTGAGATCATCGTCAACAACGAGAAGCGGATGCTGCAGGAGGCCGTGGATGCCCTCATGGACAACGGCCGTCGCGGGCGGGCGGTGACAGGACCGGGCAACCGGGCACTCAAATCGCTTTCCGACATGTTGAAGGGCAAGCAAGGGCGTTTCCGCCAGAACTTGCTCGGCAAACGTGTTGACTATTCGGGTCGCTCGGTGATCGTCGTCGGGCCCCAGCTGAAGCTGCACCAATGCGGCCTGCCCAAGGCCATGGCGCTCGAACTGTTCAAGCCGTTCGTCATGAAGCGGCTAACCGAGATGGGTCACGCGCAGAACATCAAGACGGCGAAGCGGATGGTGGAGCGCCAACGGCCCCAGGTGTGGGATGTGCTCGCCGAGGTCATCAGGGAACATCCGGTGTTGTTGAACCGAGCACCGACACTGCACCGCCTCGGCATCCAGGCATTCGAACCGGTGCTGGTCGAGGGGAAGGCCATCCAGATCCATCCTCTCGTGTGCGAGGCGTTCAACGCCGACTTCGACGGCGACCAGATGGCGGTCCACCTGCCGTTGTCGGCGGAAGCCCAGGCGGAAGCTCGCGTCCTCATGCTGTCCACCAACAACGTGCTGCGGCCGGCTTCAGGCAGGTCGGTGGTGACACCGGCCCAGGACATGGTGATCGGCGTTTACTACCTGTCGGAGATCGTCGACGACGCCAAAGGCGCCGGCTCCCATTTCACGACTGTGGACGAAGCCCACATGGCATACGACCTAGGCGAGGTCAGCCTGCACGCCCCGATCAAGCTGCGGTTGGGTGACCTGGTTGGTGATCCGGAGGTGCACGCTGATCTGCGAGATACGTTCAGTCATCTGCTGGACGACGAACCGGCGCAGGCAGACGTTGCCACCCAGACCACGCTGGGGAGGGCGCTCATCAACGGAGCCTTCCCACAGGGTTTCCCCTACCTCAACGGCGTCATTTACAAGAAGGACCTCGGGGTTGTCATCGAAGAGATCATCGAGCGCTACGGCAAAGCGGTCGTTGAGCAGACTCTGGATCAGGTCAAGGAACTCGGGTTCCGTTACGCCACCCAGGCTGGGCTCACCATCGGGCTCGAGGATGTGAAGACTCCCCAGACCAAGGATGTGATCATCAAGCGGTTCGAGGACCGTGCCGACAAGGTCGAGTCTGCGTTCCGCAAAGGGGCGACGACCGAGAATGAGCGGCGGCGGGAACTGATCGAGATCTGGACCGAGGCCACCGACGAGATCCAGGCTGCGATGATGGAGACGTTGCAGTCGGAACGCTTCAACCCGATCTACATGATGGTCAACTCCGGTGCCCGGGGAAACGTCATGCAGGTGAAGCAGATTGCCGGCATGAGAGGTTTGGTGGCGAATCCCAAGGGTGAAATCATTCCCCGTCCCATCAAATCCAACTTCCGCGAGGGGTTGTCGGTGTTGGAGTACTTCATCTCTACCCACGGGGCTCGCAAGGGCTTGGCAGATACTGCACTGAAGACCGCCGACTCGGGCTATCTGACCCGACGCCTGGTGGACGTGAGCCAGGAGGTCATCGTGATGGGGGATGACTGCGGCAGCGACCGTGGGATTCCCATCGCCACCCGCGGCGCCGATGGCACTGTCATCGCCAACCTGCGGAGTCGTGTTTTCGGCCGTCATCTGGCCGAAGACGTCAAGGTGGGGCGCAAGCTCGTTGAGACCGCCAACGGCGACAAGCTGCGTGCCGGTACGCTGATCAGCCGCAAGGAGCTGGCGGCGATCGCCCAGGCTGAAGGTGTGGACCGTGTCATGGTCCGCTCGCCGCTCGCCTGCGACGAGAGGCATGGGGTGTGCGCCACCTGCTACGGGCTCAGCCTGGCAACGGGCCGCTCGATCGCGCAGGGTGAAGCCGTTGGCATCATCGCCGCCCAGTCGATCGGTGAGCCGGGCACCCAGCTCACCATGCGGACGTTCCACACAGGCGGTGTCGCCGGGGAGGACATCACTCACGGCCTTCCCCGGGTCCAGGAGCTGTTCGAAGCCCGCACTCCCAAAGGAAAGGCGGCGCTGTCGGCGGTCGGCGGCAAGGTGAGCCTGTTGGACGACGAGGAAGGGCGGCGTGTCATCGTCACCGACTCCAAGGACGAGCAGCATGCTTACCCGCTGACCCGCACCGCCCGGCTCCAGGTGGCAAAGGGCGACATCATCGAGCCGGGCACCCGTCTCACCGCCGGACCGCTCGACCCCAAAGAAGTGCTGGACATTCGGGGTGTGCGGGCCGCTCAGCAGTATCTCGTCGATCAGGTACAGGAGGTGTATCGCAGCCAGGGTGTGGAGATCCACGACAAGCACATCGAGATGATCGTGCGCCAGATGTTGCGCAAGGTTCGCATCGTCAAGCCCGGCGACTCCAACTACCTGCCTGCCGAACTGGTCGATGAACGGGATTTCAGGGAGACCAACCGCCAACTGGTACAGGACGGCAAGGCTCCCGCTGAAGGCAGGACCGAATTGATGGGCATCACCAAAGCGTCGCTGGCCACCGATTCGTGGCTGTCGGCTGCTTCGTTCCAGGAGACGACGAGGGTGCTCACCGAGGCCTCCCTGCAGGGCAGGTCGGATTTTCTGCGGGGCCTCAAGGAGAACGTCATCATCGGCAAGTTGATACCGGCCGGCACCGGTTCGGACGAGTATCAGTCGATCCGGCCGGAGATCCCCGGCAAGTCTGTGTTGCGGGCGGCCGAGATGCTGGGTGCCACCGACTATCCGAGGGCTGCCAGCGAAGAGCTCGACCAGGCCGAAGCTGCCGAGATGCTGGCCGCGATGGGCGCTCCTGAGGCGGAAGGTGTCGCCGAGGGCGATGGCATCTGAGCTGCCGGCCCGGCGGCCTCTCCTCGCCTGCCCGGTGCGGCTTGGGGTCTAGGCGGTCTGGCGGATCAGGCCCCACACGCTGGCGTGCCAGGTGAACCGGGAGCCACGGGGTGTGAGCTGGACGATGCCGTCGGATATGAGTTGACGTACCGCTTTGCTGGCAGCGAGGCGGGAGGGAACGGGGATCATGCGTTCTGAGAGGCGGGCCACCTTCGCATAGAGCGACCGGGCGGTCTTCAAGATGGCCGCTTCATCTTGCAGTGAGCCGGTGGGGAGGAACAGCCTCCCCCCAGGGCGCAGCCGGCGCAACGCCTGGCGAAGCATACGGATCGGTAGTTCGCTGCCGCGGCGACCGCCACCCATGCCGCTGGGGAACCATCCACTCTCCCGCGCCAGGGCGTCGGGTATGCCGGACACGTCCCCGATGATCACATCGGCTTCGACGTCATCCCCGACGGGGTCGAAGAGGTCGCCGCGCTTGAACGTGATCCGATCGGCTACGCCTTGTGATGCTGCGTTGTCGGGGCCAACCGTCTCGATCTCGGGGTTGCTGTCGACGGCAATCACCCGGGTGGCACCCAGCTTGGCGGCGATGATGGCGAGCACTCCTGTGCCGCTGCCGACGTCGATGACGACGTCGCCCTCCGTGATATCCATGGCGTCTGCTACCAGCGTGGAGATCGTCGTCGGTGCGAACGTGTCCTCACCCAGGCCGGTT
>CAZIEQ010000055.1:0-11265 GCA_964538725.1 uncultured Acidimicrobiia bacterium
GCCGTCACACCGTGCGGCCGGGCGCGTAGGGGGGGGCTGCCCCCTGCCAAGCCGCGGGCGGAGGAGGCCGCCGGCGGGCAGGAGCGCGGCAGCCGCATCATCGAGGCGGGTGGCGGGCGCCGCATCGTCGAGGCGGGTGGCGGCAAACGCAAGGATGGTCGTCGTGCAGACGACACGGCCCGTATCGCTGCCGGCACCGCCAAAAGCGAGTTCGAAGAGGCCAAGGAGATCGTCGTCGAAGTCGATGACCGTCCGGCCGGTTCGCAGGCTCCTGCTGAGCCGGCTTCTGCCGAAGCCGGAATCGAGGATGGTGCGGCGAAACCGGTAACCGTCGAGTCGACAACGGAAACAGGAGAACAGACGACAGACGGCGCATCGGCCGCAGTCACCGACGGAGGTGATGGCTGATGTTGATGCCCAAACGCACCAAGTACCGCCGTGTCCACCGCGGGCGGATGCGGGGTCGCGCCAAGGGAGGCACCCGGGTGACGTTCGGCGAGTACGGCCTGCAGAGCCTGGAGCCGGCCTGGATCACGTCCCGTCAGATCGAAGCCGCCCGCATCGCCATGACCCGCAAGATCCGTCGCGGAGGAAAGGTGTGGATCAACATCTTCCCCGACAAGCCGGTGACCGAAAAACCTGCCGAAACCCGCATGGGTGCCGGCAAAGGCTCCCCCGAATACTGGGTGGCCGTTGTCAAGCCAGGCAGGGTGATGTTCGAGATGGCGGGGGTTTCTGAAGACCTTGCCCGCGAGGCGATGCGCCTGGCAGGGCACAAGCTGCCGGTGAAGACGCGGTTCGTGGCTCGGGAGGAATCGTGAAAGCTGCGGAGCTGCGCAACATGACCAATAAGGATCTGGTTGGCCAGCTCGCCGATGCGAAGGAGGAGCTGTTCAACCTGCGG
This sequence comes from uncultured Acidimicrobiia bacterium, assembly GCA_964538725.1. GTDB lineage: Bacteria > Actinomycetota > Acidimicrobiia > Spongiisociales > JAOTWH01 > CAZIEQ01. Next base: position 905 of record CAZIEQ010000055.1, read on the forward strand.
TTCCAGTACGCCACCAACCAGCTCGACAACGTAGCCCGGATACGCCAGGTGCGACGTGACATCGCACGCATCGAAACCGTGATTCGGGAACAGGAGCTGGCGGCGTGGGAGGCACAGCTCGCAACCGCGGAAACGGAGGATGCCTGATGGTCGATGCGACGCCGCGGGCACGGCGCAAGGAGCGCCAGGGCGTGGTGATTTCAGACAGCAGGGACAAGACGATTACTGTTGAAGTGAAAGACTCCAAGCGGCATTCCAGGTACGTCAAGACGGTCCCCCGCCGCGCCGTGCTCCACGTTCACGACGAAGAGAACGCGGCGCGCGTCGGCGATATCGTCCGGGTCACCGAGACGCGGCCGCTGTCCAAGACCAAGCGGTGGCGCCTGGCCGCAATCGTTGAAAGAGCTCGATGATCCAACAGGAATCGCGTCTGCGCGTCGCCGACAACACGGGTGCCCGTGAGGTCTTGTGCATCCGCGTGCTCGGTGGCTCCGGCCGCCGTTACGGCCACCTTGGCGATGTGATCGTCGCCACGGTCAAAGACGCCATTCCTGGAGGGTCGGTGAAGAAGGGGGAGAAGGTAAGAGCCGTCATAGTGCGCACCCGCAAGGAATCTCGCCGCGACGACGGAACATATATTCGCTTCGACGACAACGCATGTGTGTTGATCAACGACCAGCAGCAGCCGCGGGGTACTCGAATCTTCGGGCCGGTGGGTCGGGAGTTGCGGGACAAGCGTTTCATGCGGATCGTGTCGCTTGCCCCCGAGGTCTTGTGATGAAGCTGCGTACAGGAGACAACGTTCGTGTGATGACCGGCAAGGATGCCGGCAAGGAGGCGCGCGTTGCCAGGGTGTTTCCCAAGCGGGGCAAGCTCATCGTGGAAGGCGTCAACACGGCGAGGCGTCACACCAAGCCGCGGGGCCAAACCATGCAGGGCGGCATCATCGACAAGGACATGCCGATCGACGCCTCCAACGTCCAGATCGTCTGCGAGGAATGCGGACCGACCCGCATCGGAGCCCGCTTCGACGAGGACGGCATGAAGATCCGTGTGTGCCGCAAATGCGGGGGTGATCTGTGATGGAACCTCGTCTCAAGGTGAAATACCACAACGAGGTGGCTCCCCTGCTCGCTGCTGAGCTCGAGCTGGCCAACGTGATGCAGATTCCCCGCCTGGAGAAGATCGTGGTGAACATGGGCGTCGGCGACGGCATCACCGACTCCAAGCTGGTGGATGCAGCCATGGAGGACCTGGCGGTGATCACCGGTCAGAAGCCGCGTCTCAATCGGGCTCGCAAGTCGATCGCCAATTTCAAGCTGCGGGAGGGGATGCCGATCGGATGTTCCGTCACTCTGCGGGGCGACCGCATGTGGGAATTCCTCGATCGGCTGATCAGCCTCGCCATTCCCCGCATCCGCGATTTCCGCGGCCTCAACCCGCGTTCCTTCGACGGCCGCGGCAACTACACCTTCGGTGTCACGGAGCAGCTCATCTTCCCCGAGATCGACTACGACAAGGTGGTGCAGATTCGCGGTATGGACATCACGATCGTCACCACGGCTCTCGATGATGCAGCAGGCAAGGCGCTGCTCGACGCCTTCGGATTCCCGTTCCGCCGCCAGCAGGTTGGAGTTTGAAATGGCCAAGAAATCGAAGATCGTCAAGACCGGCCGGCCGCCGAAGTTCAAGGTGCGCGGTTACAACCGGTGCCGCCGCTGCGGTCGCCCGCGGGCATACATGCGCAAATTCGGTATGTGCCGGCTGTGTGTCCGTCAGCTTGCCCATCGCGGTGAGCTACCGGGCGTGAGAAAGAGTTCGTGGTAACGATGATGACCGATCCCATCGCCGACATGCTGACGCGGATCCGCAACGCCAACCTGGCGGGTAAGCGCAATGTCGCCATTCCCGGCTCGAAGCTGAAGGCGGAAGTCGCCCGTCTCCTTTTCGAGGAGGGGTTCATCGAAAGCTCCGACGTCGAGTATGCCGGACCGCAGGCGACGCTCACACTCAACCTCAAGTACGGCACCGACCGGGAGCGGGTCATCAAAGGCCTGCGCAGGGTGTCGACGCCTGGGCGCCGGGTGTATCGCCGCGCCGGTGAGCTGCCTCGGGTTCGAGGCGGGCTGGGCATCGCCATCGTGTCTACCTCCCAAGGCCTGCTCGTCGACCGTGAGGCGCGTCGCCGCCGTCTCGGCGGCGAAGTCCTCTGCGAGGTGTGGTGATGAGTCGCGTCGGCTATTCGCCGATCGAGCTGCCTCCGGGGGTCACCGTCGAGATCGACGGTGCCCGGGTCGTGGTCACCGGCTCGCGCGGATCGCTCGAGCGAACATTGCCGGATCGGGTGACCGTCTCCCAGACAGACGGTGTGCTCAACGTCGATCGTGTCGACGAGGCCCGCACTTCCAAGGCGCTGCACGGTCTGAGCCGGGCCCTGCTGGCGAACATGGTGACGGGGGTTTCCGCCGGGTTTCGCAAGGAGCTGGAGATCGTCGGTGTCGGCTACCGGGCCGCCCTCCGAGGCGTCGACGTCGAACTCCAGGTGGGTTTCTCCCATCCGGTGACCGTGGCCGCCCCCGAAGGCGTCACATTCGAAGTACCGGAGAATACCAAGATCATCGTCAACGGCATCGACAAGGAACTGGTGGGACAGACCGCCGCCAATGTCCGCAGGGTGCGTCCACCCGAGCCGTACAAGGGCAAGGGCATCCGCTACGTAGGTGAGTATGTGCGACGTAAGGCCGGAAAGGCGGGCATCGCTCGATGAGAGGTTCCCGCACCGCCGCCCGCCGCCGCCGTCACTTCCGCGTGCGCAAGAACCTGGCAGGGACACCCGCCCGGCCTCGGCTCGCCGTGTTCAGATCCAACCGCCACATATACGCGCAGGTGATCGATGACCTCGACCACCGCACGATGGCCGCCGCTTCTTCACAGGAGGAGACTCTGCGCGGCCGAAAGCTAAACGTCGAAACCGCGGCCGAGGTCGGCAAGCTGGTTGCCGAACGGGCCCGCAAGGCCGGCGTTTCCACCGTTGTTTTCGATCGCGGTGGCTATCCCTTCCACGGACGTGTGAAGGCGCTGGCCAATGCCGTGAGGGAGGCCGGCATTGAGTTCTAGACGATCCACCAGCCGCAGCGAAGGCTCGCAATTCGATGAGCGGGTGATTGCGGTGAACCGCGTTGCCAAAGTCGTCAAAGGCGGGCGCAGGTTCAGCTTCACCGCCCTGGTGACCGTCGGCGACGGCAACGGGCGGGTCGGTGTCGGCTACGGCAAGGCGAAAGAAGTCCCCACTGCGATCCAGAAGGGGATGGATATTGCACGCAAAGAGATGCGGCTGGTGCCGATGGCGGGTACCTCCATCATCCATGCCTCGGAGGGATACCAGGGTGCCTCCAGGGTGCTGCTCAAACCGGCGGCGCCCGGTACCGGGGTAATCGCCGGAGGCGCGGTGCGCCAGATACTCGAAGCCGCCGGGGTGCGCGACGTGCTCGCCAAGTCACTCGGATCGCCGACCCACATCAACGTAGCCAAGGCAACGATGCACGCTTTGATGTCCCAGCACCGTCCTGATGCGGTGGCGAAGCTGCGGGGAAAGCGCCCCGAAGATGTCACCCCGCCGGCTCTGCTCGCCGCCTACCGCAGCGCCGAGATTCGCCGTTCCGCCGCGGAGCGCTGACCATGGCCAAGGCGAAGATGTTGAAGATCACGCTGGTGCACAGCCCGATCGGGCAGAAGCCTCGGGCGCGTTCGACGGTACGCAGCCTCGGGCTGCGGAAGATCCGCCAGTCGGTCGAACACCCCGACACGCCCGACGTGCGGGGAATGGTGGCCGCGGTGAGCCATTTGGTCGATGTCGAGGAAGCATGACATGAAGCTGCATCATTTGAAGCCGGCCCCCGGTTCCAAGAAGGCCCGTATCAGGGTGGGCCGCGGTGAGTCCGGGCGTCGAGGCAAGACCGCCGGTCGGGGCACCAAGGGCCAGAAGGCCCGCTCCAAGACCCACCCCTGGTTCGAGGGCGGCCAGACCCCCATGTATCAACAGACCCGCAAGTTGAAAGGCTTCAAGAACCCCACCAAGGAGCATTTCGCCCTCGTCAACGTGGAGCGTCTCAATGTGTTCCGTGCCGGTTCGACGGTGGGTCCGGCTGAGCTGCGCGCCCGCGGTCTTGTGAAGAAACGAGGCCGGGTGAAGGTGCTGGGTGAAGGCGATCTCACCAAACGCCTCACCGTGCGGGCTCATTCGTTCAGCCTGGGCGCGGTCAACAAGATCAAAGAGGCGGGGGGCGAAGCCGAGGCCATCGAGTGATCGCCCGGCCCGTGTCGGCTAGCAGTCGCCTGCAAGTAGTGTCGCGTATCCCGTTGGGGAGCCACACCTGATGCTGGCCGTTTATCGCAACATGTTCCGCATCCGCGACCTGCGGAGCAAGATCCTCTTCACCCTCTTCATCTTCGCCGTCTACCGCCTGGGTACCGCGATTCCGGTTCCGGGCATCAACCTCGACGCGGTGGAGCAGATCGCCCAACAGTCGGAGGAGTCGGGCATCGTCGGCCTGCTCAACCTGTTTTCTGGAGGTGCCCTCGAGTCGCTTTCAGTGTTCTCGCTGGGGATCATGCCTTACATCACGGCTTCGATCATCATGCAGCTGCTGGCGGTGGTCATCCCCAGGTTGCAACGGCTGCAGGACGAAGGCGAGGCGGGGCGCAAGGTGATCACCCAGTGGACTCGCTACATGACGGTCATCCTCGCCCTGTTGCAGTCGACGGGCATCACCTTCCTCATGAACCGGGGCACCCTGTTCGGCCACGGCGGCGGCACCACCGGGCTCAACCTGATCAGCAGTTACACGCCGGGGAGGGTGGCCATCATCGTGCTCACCTTCACCGCGGGCACGGCGTTCATCATGTGGCTGGGTGAGCTGATAACCCAGCGGGGCATCGGCAACGGCATGTCATTGATCATCTTCGTCAGCATCATCAGCCAGATTCCCGCCCAGTTCGGTGTGATGCGTGCCTCGACCAACGATTTCCGGTTCGCCATGCTGGTGCTCATGTTTGTGGCGTTGATCGTGGGCATCATCTTCGTCGACCAGGGTCAGCGAAGGATCCCGATCTCGTTCTCGAAGCGGGTGCGGGGCCGTCGTGTCCTCGGTGGGCAGAGCACCTACATTCCGCTCAAGGTGAACACGGCGGGGGTCATCCCGGTGATCTTCGCCTCCAGCGTGTTGTATTTCCCCGTCCTCATCTCTACCTCGATCCCGTGGGAGGGGCTGCGCAACTTCGTCAACGAAAACCTGGTGAATTTCACCAGCCCGTGGTACATCACGATCTTCTTCCTGCTGATCATCTTCTTCACGTACTTCTACACGGCGATCCAGTTCGACCCCACCCGGCAGGCCGAGATGATCCAGCGTCAGGGCGGTTTCATTCCCGGCATCCGCCCCGGAGGCCAGACGGCCCGCTATCTGGAGCAGATCCTGTCGCGCATAACCCTGCCCGGGTCGTTCTTCCTCGCCAGCGTGGCCGTTCTGCCGTCGATCGTGGCCGCCATCTGGAACATCCAGGTCGGCTTTTCGGGCATCTCCATCCTCATAGTCGTCGGAGTCGCCTTGGAGACGATGAAGCAGGTCGAGAGCCAGCTCATGATGAGGAACTACGAGGGTTTCCTCACCTGATGGGGCGCCGCATCGTGTTCCTCGGTCCTCCGGGAGCGGGGAAGGGGACGCAAGCGGCTCTGGTGGCAAACGCGCTCAACGTCCCCCACATCTCTACCGGTGCGATCTTTCGCGCCGCGGTGGCTTCGGGAAGCGAGTTGGGTGAACAGGCGCAGGCAATCATGGCCGCAGGCGACCTGGTCCCCGACACTCTGACGTCGGCATTGGTCGATGAGCGCATCGGCGAGCCGGACGCCGTGTGTGGCTATCTCCTCGATGGTTTTCCCCGCACCCTCGCCCAGGCTGCTGCCCTCGACTCGATGGGTAATGGCCGCCTCGACAACGTCCTGTTGGTGGAAACCGCCGAAGATGAACTGGTGGCCCGGCTGCTGAGAAGGGCTGCTGAGGTGGGCCGCTCCGACGACAACGAGACGACCATCCGCCGCCGCCTGGAGGTGTACCGGGAGCAGACCGAACCGCTGGTCGACTTCTATCAGGCCCGGGGTCTGCTGCGCCGGGTCGATGGTCTGGGGACTGTGGAACAGGTGTTTGCCCGCATCATGTGGAGCTTGGCCTCATGATCACGATCAAGACCGCCGACGACTTCGACAAGATGGCTGCGGCGGGCCGGGTGGTTGCCGAGGTGCATGCTGCGGTCCGGGCCGCCGCCAAACCTGGAGTCACCACCGCCGAGCTGGATGAGATCGCCGAGAAGATCATTCGGGATCGGGGGTGCGTCCCTTCTTTCCTCGGCTACGGCGGCGGAGGAAGTGTGCAGCCTTTCCCGGCGTCGATCTGCACGTCACTCAACGAAGTTGTGGTGCACGGCATCCCCGCCGGCGACCGTATCCGCCGCGGTGATCTGCTTTCCGTCGACGTCGGGGCCATCTACGAAGGATGGCACGCCGACGCCGCGATCACTTTCGCCGTTGGTGAGGTCCCTGAAATCGAGCAGCGTCTGCTTGCAGTCACGGAACAGGCCCTGTTGGCCGGCGTCGAGTTGACCGCAGCGGGTACCCGCCTGGGTGACATCGGCCACCGCATCGAGAGGCTGGCGAAGGACGCAGGCTTCGGCGTGGTACGCGAGTTCATCGGACACGGCATCGGAAGGGAGATGCACGAGGCTCCCCAGGTGCCCAACTACGGAACTCGGGGGAAGGGCATGAGGCTCAAAGAAGGAATGGCGATCTGCATCGAACCCATGTTCAACCTCGGTACCTCCGACGTTGGCGTGCTCGACGACGGTTGGGCGGTCGTCACCATGGACGGCAAGCGGTCCGCCCACTTCGAGCACACGATCGCGGTCACCAAGGACGGACCCCGGGTGCTGACACGGGCCGACTAGGTCCCACGGGCGCAGGCGATTCCAGCTGCGGCGCTTTCCATACACGGGTAGCGTCCCCGGGCACGACAGCGGAGGTGCTGTGCCCGACGCCTACATGTTCCAGCCCGACATCGAGACCATGGGCGGCGCCGCCAAGACCAGGCTGCAGAGCCGGCGGCTGGTGGACCTGGTCAACCGGCTGTCACGGTCGGAATCCCCATACTGGCGGGAGAAGCTCGCCGGTGTCGATGTCGGAACCATCACCTCGATCGGTGATATTCGGGCACTGCCGTTCACGGAGAAGCAAGAGTTCCGCGATACATATCCCTACGACATGCTGGCGGTGGCGCGCCAAGACACGATTCGGGTGCATGCCTCGTCGGGCACCAGCGGACGGCCCACCATCGTCGGCTACACACCGGGTGACATCGCGGTATTCGCCGAGGTGAACGCCCGTGCCCTCGCGGTGGGCGGGGCCACACCATCCGACGTCGTGCATGTTGCCTACGGATACGGCCTCTTCACCGGCGGGTTGGGCCTCCACTACGGAGTGGAGCGGCTCGGTGCCACCGCGGTGCCGGCTTCGGGGGGCAACCCCGGCTTCCAGTTGCAGCTTATGGCAGACCTGGGTACCGATGTGCTCTGCGCCACGCCGTCCTTTGCCCTGCTTTTGGGGGAGCGGGCTGCAGAGGCAGGCCTGAGGGAGCGGCTGAAGGTGCGCTGCGGGGTGCTCGGTGCCGAGCCGTGGTCGGAGGGGATGCGCATCAGGATCGAACAGGTGTGGGGTGGTGGCTTGCAGGCGGTCGACATCTACGGCCTGTCGGAGGTGATCGGCCCCGGGGTGGCGATGGAGAGCCCCGGTGCCAAAGGTGGGCTGTACGTGTTCGACGACCATTTCTATCCCGAGATCGTCGACCCCGATTCGGGTGAGCCGGTGGCAGATGGAGATATCGGCGAGCTGGTGATCACCACGCTGACGAAAGAAGCCCAGCCGGTATTGCGCTATCGCACCCGCGACCTGACGAGATTCCTCGAAGGACCCGGTCGCGACGGGCGCACGTTCCGCCGCATCGACCGGCTCCAGGGCCGTGTCGACGACATGCTGATCATCCGCGGCATCAATGTGTTCCCCCGTGAGGTGGAGGCGGTCGTGATGGATGAGCCGGCGGTTGGTGCCCAGTACGCCATCATCGTGGACCGACGGCCGACCCTGGCTGAGCTGCGTGTCGTCGCCGAGCTCGCCGACTCCACCCTCGTTGGGCGCAGCGGCGAGATCACGCAACGGCTTACCCGCTCGCTGCTGGAACGCGTCCGTATCCGGGTCGAGGTCGAACTTCGGGAACCGGGAGCCATGCCTCGCCAGGAAACCGGCAAGGCGGTGAGGGTGTTCCAACAGATCGGAGAGGAGGATCCGCTGGGGTGAGGCGCCGATTGGTAGGCATGGTCTAGCCCTTCGACCGCTCTCCCAATCCTCAGGCCCGGCTGATCGAATCGTGCCTGCCGGGGTGTTCTGCGACCCCCCGCTGCTTTTGTCTCTACCCCGCCGTGTGTCTACAATCCCGGGCCGGCCCTGATCGGGGGCCGAGTTTTTCGCGGCGGCAATCACCCCGTGATGTGCGCCGTACCCTGCCGATTCCGCAACAGGGTTGCGTGGGGCGCGGAAGTCAATGGAGTCGATGATCACCCAGGTGTTGATGAAGGTCAGAGCTTCGACGAAGAAGATGTGCGACAGGTGCCGGATCATCCGGCGGAATGGTCGCGTCTGGGTGATCTGTTCCAATCCCCGTCACAAGCAGCGGCAGGGGTAGAGGATGGCGCGCATCGCAGGCGTCGACCTGCCACGGGACAAGCGAGTCGAGGTCGGTCTCACCTATCTGTTCGGCATCGGGCGGTCGCGGGCCCGTCTCATCTGTGAGCAGGTTGACCTCGAGTTGGACACCCGGGTCAAGGACCTCACCGACGACGAGGTCATCAGGATTCGCGACTTCCTCGCCAACAACTTTCGCGTCGAGGGTGATCTCCGCCGCGAGGTGCAGCAGAACATCAAACGCAAGATCGAGATCGGCAGCTATCAGGGGATCCGCCATCGCCGCGGATTGCCGGTGCGGGGACAGCGCACTCATACCAACGGCCGCACCCGCAAGGGACGGCGGCAGCCGATCGCCGGTAAGAAGAAGGCAGTCAAGAAGTAGGGCTGGGGAGACGTGGCACAACAGCAGAAACGAACCCGACGTCGCGAGCGGCGGCATCTCACTCACGGCGAGGCGCATATTTCGGCCAGTTTCAACAACACCATCATCGCCATCTCCGACTTGGAGGGAAACACCGTTGCCTGGACCTCCGGCGGCTCGGTGGGTTTCAAAGGATCCCGCAAATCGACGCCCTATGCCGCCCAGGTGGCCGCGGAACAGGCGGCCCGCAAGGCCGGCGAGGTGGGTATCCGCAAACTGGATGTGATCGTGCGCGGTTCCGGATCGGGGCGGGAGACCGCCATCCGCACCTTGCAGACCATGGGGATGGAGCTCACCGGCATCAAGGACATCACCCCGACACCGCACAACGGCTGCCGCCCCAAGAAGAGGAGACGCTGATGGCCCGTTACACAGGGCCCACCTGCAAGCCGTGCCGCCGTGCCGGTCAGCGCCTCTGCCAGTCGAAGGTGTGCGCCTACGACCGCAGGCCGTACCCGCCGGGAGAGCACGGACGTCGCCGCATCCGCGAGTCGCAGTATCAGGTCCAGTTGAGGGAGAAGCAGAAGGCCCGCTACATCTACGGCATCTTGGAGCGGCAGTTCCGCGGCTATTACCGGGAGGCAGCCCGTCAGTCGGGGATCACCGGCGAGAACCTACTCCGCATGTTGGAGAGCCGTCTCGACAACATCGTCTACCGGTCCAAGTTCGCCTCCACCCGTCCCCAGGCGCGCCAGCTCGTCAATCACAGCCATTTCCTCGTCAACGGCCGCAAAGTCAACATCCCGTCCTACCGGGTCCGCGCCGGCGACGTCATCACGTTGCGGCAGCGGTCCCGCGAGCTGTTCCCGGTGCAGTACGCCCTCGACACCGAAGGCGACCGGCCGTCGGTCGACTGGTTGGAGGTCGACGAGGAAGAGCGCAAGATCGTGGTGGTCGATCTGCCGTCGAGGCAGCAGATCGACGCCGATGTCCAGGAGCAGCTCATCGTCGAGCTGTACTCGAAGTAACCCAGGAGCGTCCCGTGCTGATCGTTCAGCGTCCCCAAATCGAACAACAAGAGGCGAGCAACAACCGGTCCCGGTTCATCGTTGAGCCGCTGGAACCGGGTTTCGGCTACACCCTCGGCAACACGCTTCGTCGCACCCTGCTGTCGCGTATTCCGGGGGCGGCGGTCACATCGGTGCAGATCGACGG
>CAZIEQ010000056.1:0-11181 GCA_964538725.1 uncultured Acidimicrobiia bacterium
CGCCGATCTCTGATGCGAGAGCCGGCGAGTCGTCTTCAGGCTCGCCGGCGAGGCCTTCGCCGATCCCGACCTCGGCTACGGCATCTCGGCCGACACGGTGCAGCGGGTCGCCGATGAGGTCGTAGCCGCCGCGGACGAAGGTTGCCAGATAGCGGTGGTAGTCGGCGGGGGCAACATCTTCCGTGGGCTGTCGGCAGCGGCGTCGCAGATGGCCCGGGCCAACGCCGATTACATGGGCATGCTGGCCACGGTGATCAACGGCCTGGCGTTGCGGGACGCGCTGGAGAGGGCCGGCGCCGTGGTACGAGTGCAGACGGCGATCACAATCCAGGCGGTGGCCGAGCCTTACATACGCCTGCGGGCCATCCGCCATCTCGAGAAGGGCCGGGTGGTCGTGTTCGCAGGTGGCACCGGGAACCCGTTCTTCACTACCGATACAACAGCCGCGTTGCGGGCGGCGGAGATCGGCGCCGACGCCGTTCTGAAAGCCACCCGCGTCGACGGGGTATACGACTCCGACCCGGCAACCAACCCGAACGCGGTGCTCCTCCACGAGATCGGCTATATGGACGTGCTGGAGAGAGGTCTCAGGATCATGGATGCCACTGCCATTACGATGTGCATGGACAACGAACTGCCGATCCGGGTATTCAGCATCGAGCCCGGCAACATCCTCAAAGCGGTTCGCGGCGAGGACATCGGCACCTTGATCCGGTGAGGAGACCATGGTCCGCGAGCTTCTCGAAGATGCCGGTGCGAAGATGGCCCATGCCGCCGAGCACGTGCAGGGTGAGTTCGCCACTGTGCGTACCGGGCGGGCCAACCCGCAGATTCTCCACCGGGTGACTGTCGACTACTACGGCACCCCCACTTCGCTTCAGCAGCTGGCGTCGTTTTCGGTACCCGAGCCCCGGTTGCTGATCGTGCAGCCATACGACAAGAACAGCCTCGGCGATGTGGCGCGGGCGATTCAGGCCTCCGGCCTCGGTCTCAACCCGTCCAACGACGGGCAGATCATCCGCATAGCCTTTCCCCCGCTCACCGAGGAGCGGCGTCAGGAGCTGATCCGCGTGGTGCGCACAATGACAGAGGATGGGCGGGTTGCGATTCGCAACGTCAGGCGCCACACCAAGCACGACATCGAGTCGTTGGACCACGTCTCCGAAGACGAAATCTCTAGAGCCGAGAAAGAGCTCGATGAGTTGACCCATCAACAGATCAAGCATCTCGACGAGTTGCTGGGCCACAAAGAAGAAGAGCTTCTGGAGGTCTGATGCCGCCTCTGATCGCCGGCCCGGGGCTGGGGAAAGTGCATCGATGACGCGCAGGCCGCCACATCCAGGGGATCCGTGGCATCCCGACTGGACGGCAGACGTCGAGAAGGACGGCGGTAGGTTCGGTGGAGGTGACGCCGAATCGTCGGTCACCGATTTCGACCGGCTGCGAAGCGGAGATGACGCTGCGGAGGAGTTCCCGGCTGGGAGGACGGACCGGCCGGAGGTGCCGGCCAGCGCCGGTAGCGACACCGCAGTGGACGACGACGATGCGGTCACCGGGGAGATACCGATTCCGGTCGTGCCGGCGGCTTCCGCTGTGGACGAGGACGGCGAGGGCAGCGGCACCCATCGAGACGATGGAGGAGACGACGTTTCTCGTCACGGCGACGTGACGGGGGCCGGAGAACAGGTGGTGGCGACGAACGAGGCGGCACCTCTGTCGGAGGAGGCCGGTTCGGGTGCTGTCGAGGCGGCGCCTTTGCCCGAGGAGACCGGTTCGGGTGAGGCGACGGCTGCGCCCGAAGACGCCGCCGACAGGCCAGGGGAGGGTTCTGAACCGGCACCGGATCCGCTCGAGGATTCATCCCGACAAACGATCGTCCCTGCAACCGGTGGTGTCGACGAAGAGCCCGACGACGTCATGTGGGATGACCTGGCCGCCGCTCTCATCCAGACCGATGACACCGACTCATGGGATGACTGGGATGTCGGTGGCGGATTGCAGCCGATCTCCGAAGAGGTCACGAGGCAGGAGGATCCTGGAGAAACCGCCGCAACGGGTGAACAAGCCGGGCAAAATGACGCCGGCGGGGGCATCGTCTTCCCAGAGGCTGCCCCGTCGCACTCTCGGCGCCGGTGGTGGCACCGCAAGCCCACCTCCGATGCTGCAGACGGTACGGAAACGGCGGGACCGGAACACGAGCCACCGCCTGCCGTCGTACCCCGAGTCGAAATCGTCGAAGAGCCCGCCACCGGCGAGATCCCCGTCGTCTCGCCGGCGGCTGTCCCTGTTCCCCCAACCCCCAGGCCGGCAGCCATCGACAGCGCCGCCGACGAACAGCCGGCGCCTGCCGCTCCGCAGAGCCAGGTCGAGGCACCCGTCCCTATCGACGAGGAGCCTGCCACGGACGAGGTTCCGCTGCCCACAGGCTTTGGCGGCATCGACGAACTAACCGAGGAGGCGTTCGTCGCCCTGTCGACGATGGAACATCGAGGACTGGCAGACGTGGTCGCCGAAGGCGAAGGCGACAGCACCGCAGTGCAAGCACTCGCCGCGCCCATGCCGGGCATCGACACGGGCCTTCTCGGATTCGAAGATGTGGTAGGCAAGCTGGCGGAGGAGGAAGTGGCCGCAGTGCGCACCAAACCGCGGCGCCAGTACTCCAACCTGGTTGCGCGAGTAGCCACCGGTCTCGTTCTGGCAGTCGTCGTCGTGGTGGCCGTATGGGCGGGTGCGTCCGCAGTTGCTGCGTTGGCAACCGTCGTCTTTCTGCTCGCGCTCGGCGAGTACTACGGGGTGCTGGTCAGATCCGGCTACAGACCGCTTTCGCTGTTCGGACTCCTAGGAGGAGCCGGTGCCCTGCTCGGGACCCGGGTGTGGGGCCTGGTCGCAGTTCCGGGTGCGCTGGTGGTGACCGCACTCATCGTTTTCTTCTTCTTCGCGTTGGCGCCCTCCCGGAATGAGCCGCTCGTCAATGGGGCGCTCACCGTCGGCGGAACGGCATGGGTGGGCGGCCTGGGTGCGTTCGTGATGCCGTTGTTAGACGCCACAGACTTCCGGTTGCTCGTGTTCTCCATTGTCGCCGTCACCGGATTCATGGATATCGCCCAGTATTTCGCAGGCAAGTCGTGGGGATACCGCCGTATCGCCCCCATCCTGTCGCCCAACAAGACCCTCGCAGGGCTGGTCGGCGGAGGAGCCATCGCCGCCGCCATGGGAGTCGCCTTGGGGAACGTGGAGCCTTTCGACACCAAGACGGGGCTCATCCTGGCCGGTGCCATCGTGGTCGCCGGGCCGCTGGGTGACTTGGCAGTATCCGCCTTCAAGCGGGCGATCGGGGTGAAGGACATGGGCGGCATACTTCCCGGCCACGGGGGTGTGCTCGACCGGGTCGATGCCCTTCTGTTCGCTTTCCCCGCCGGCTGGCTTGTCTTCCGCTGGCTGGGCTATCTGATGTGAGACCGCTCGTCGTCCTCGGCGCCACCGGGTCCATCGGCACCCAGACTCTCAACGTAGCGGGACGGCTCGGCATCAGTGTCGTCGCATTGGCGGCGCGCCGAGCATCGCCACTGCTCATGCAACTCGCCGCCGATCATCCGCAGGCCGCGGTGGCGATCGCAGCTCCCAGTGGTAGCGATCAGGGCGAGCTGAGGGATGCCCTCGGCGCCAGAGTCGACTTTGGTCCCGCAGCGGTAAAGGGGGCGGCGGCAACGCCCGGTACCACCGTCGTCAACGGGATCGTCGGGGCAGCCGGCCTGGCGCCGTCGGTAGCAGCTCTGCAAGCCGGCAACAGGCTGGCCCTCGCCAACAAGGAAACCCTGGTCGCCGGCGGCGATGTAGTGCGGCGGATCCTCGACGAAGGCAACGGTGAACTGGTGCCGGTCGATTCGGAGCACTCGGCCCTCGCCCAATGTCTCGTCGGAGAGGATTCCGCGGCGGTCAGGCGCATCATCCTCACCGCGTCCGGAGGGCCGTTTCGAGGCCGCTCATCCCGAGAGCTGGAAACGGTGACCGTCGAAGAGGCGCTGGCCCACCCCACATGGAGCATGGGGCATCGGATCACCATCGATTCGGCGACACTGATGAACAAGGCACTCGAAGTTGTCGAAGCTCACTATCTGTTCGGGCTGGGCTACGACCGGATCGACGTGGTGGTCCATCCGGAGAGCATCGTGCATTCTCTCGTCGAGTTCGTCGACGGATCGGTGAAGGCACAGATAGGCGAACCGGACATGCGCGTCCCCATCCAATACGCCTTGACCTTTCCAGGGCGGGCGACCGGCGACGTTCGGCGGTGGCAACCGCCACCTGCTCTCCACTTCGAGGCGCCCGACTTCACGACCTTCCCTGCCCTCGAGCTGGGCTACCGAGCAGGTCGCGAAGGTGGCTCTTCGGGTGCCGTGCTGAACGCCGCCGACGAGATCGCCGTACAGGCCTTCCTGGAGAGGCGGATTGGTTTCACCGCCATCCCGGTCGTCGTTGAGAAGTCCCTCGATAATGTTGAGCACCGTCCGGTAACGTCGGTCGACGATGTGCTGGCCGCAGACGCGGAGGCCCGATCCGCAGCCCACTCTGCGATCGGGCATTCTTGCTAGGACGGTCCGCCAGGTAGCTTGAAGGGCTCCGAGAGAGGTACTTCGTGCTGGGCGCATCCATCGTCATAGCGGGGATCTTGACCATGGTCATGATTCACGAGGGTGGGCATTTCGTGGCCGCCAAGATCTTCGGTATGAAGGCGACCGAGTTCTTCTTCGGATTCGGCCCCAAAGTGTTCTCTGTTCGACGCGGGGAGACGGAATACGGGATGAAGGCGCTGCCGCTTGGAGGCTACGTCCGGATCATCGGGATGAACCCGATCGAAGAGGTCGCTCCCGAAGAGGAGCATCGTACCTACCGCGGCAAGCCCTTCTGGCAGAAGTCGATCGTGGTGCTCGCCGGTATCAGCACCCATTTCGTGGTGGCATTCGCCCTCTTCTACATCGTGGCCGTTGGTCTGGGTGAACGCGACTTCGACAACCCGGAGCCGGTTGTGCGGACCGTCGTCGAGCAACTCGAAGACGGCACCGCAACGCCTGCCAGCCTCGCCGGAGTGCAGCCCGACGACCGGATCGTCGCAGTGGACCGGGTCCCAG
The DNA here is from genome assembly GCA_964538725.1 of uncultured Acidimicrobiia bacterium. Lineage (GTDB taxonomy): Bacteria > Actinomycetota > Acidimicrobiia > Spongiisociales > JAOTWH01 > CAZIEQ01. The sequence goes on from CAZIEQ010000056.1 coordinate 5,130, forward strand.
TTGTCACCTGGGAGGACCTCACCGCATACCTCGAACCGAGGGCCGGTGACGTAGTGACACTCACTGTGGATCGCGCCGGGGAGCGGGTGGGGCTGAGGGCCACCCTTGCCGAGAGAGACACATCCGACGGTGTGGTCGGGTTCCTTGGCGTTTCGCCCAGCTATCCACGGATACGGTCGGGGGTGGTGGATGGTTTCGGCAGCGCCGGCGGCGACGTCGCTTTCGCCACCAAAGAGAGCTTCAGAGGGCTGTGGGGGTTGGTGGTCAACATGGGCGACCTGGTGGGTGCCGTGTTCGGCGGTTCGGATGATGTACTCGGCGAGAACGGGGCCCGTCCGCTGAGCCCCATTGGGATAGCCCGCCTCGGGGCGGCGACGGAGGAAGTTGGCATCGAGGCCACGCTCTTCGTGGTGGCATGGGTGTTCGTCTTCGTCGGTGTCGTCAACATGATTCCCATGTATCCGCTGGATGGAGGCCACTTCGCCGTCGCCCTGTACACCAAGGTCCGCGGGCGCGAGCCCGATGTGGAGAAACTGGTGCCGGTGGCTGCCGTGGTTCTCATCTTCCTGGTGCTCATCGGGTTCCTCGGCCTCTATTTCGACCTGGTGGAGCCGATCAGCTTCATGTGAGCTGCCGGTCTGCGGTGGGTTCGGGGGCAGGGTCCTGCAACACCCGCTACCCCACGACGTGCACCTACCCTCTTGTTCATGGTCATCGAGCGTCGCCTCAGCCGCCGGATTCACGTGGGCGACGTTGCCGTGGGCAATGGGGCTCCCGTGACCGTCCAGTCGATGACCACTACCAAAACCGCCGACGTCGAGGCGACCTTGGCGCAGGTGTATGCGCTCAAGAGTGCGGGCGCCGACATCGTGCGTATCACGTGCAACGACACGGCCGCCGCCGAAGGCCTCGCGGTGATCGTGCCCCGCTCCCCGGCGCCGATCATCGCCGACATCCACTTCCAATACCGCCTCGCCCTGGCTGCGCTCGAAGCAGGTGTTGCCGGCCTGCGGCTCAACCCGGGCAACATTCGCCATCCCGAACACGTCAAGACGGTGGCTCGAGCCGCCGCCGAGCACAACGTGCCCATCAGAGTCGGTGTCAATGCCGGGTCCCTCGACAAGGACCTGTTGTCTGAGCATGGGCGCCCCGTCCCGGCTGCGCTTGTCGACTCTGCGCTGCGGGAAGTCGCTTACCTCGAAGAGGCCGGCTTTGAAGACATAAAGATCTCGGTGAAGCATTCCCACGTCCCTTCAATGGTGGAGGCTTACAGGTTGCTGGTCGCCCGCGTCGACTATCCGCTGCATCTGGGTGTCACCGAAGCCGGCCCGCCGCCCGGAGGGCTCATCAAGTCGGTCGCCGGCATCTCCACCCTCCTCCTGGAAGGAATCGGGGACACGATCCGCTTCTCACTGACCGCCGATCCGGTAGAAGAAGCCAAGGCGGGTCGGCAACTTCTCGAATACCTGGGTCTGCGTGAACGCAGCACACTGGATCTCGTCGCCTGTCCGTCCTGCGGACGGGCAGAGGTTGATGTCATCGCAGTTGCCGAGGAGGCTCGCCGGGCATTGGAGGCTGATGGCTTGCCGATCCAGGTGGCGGTGATGGGGTGCGTGGTCAACGGTCCCGGGGAGGCGAGGGAGGCCGACATCGGGATCGCCGCCGGACGGGGCAAAGGCCATCTCTTCATCAAGGGACAGGTCGTGCGGGTAGTTCCCGAAACCGAAATGGTGGCCGCGCTGGTGGATGAGGCCCGCCGGCTGGCTGCCGAAGGTGTCGACGCCCGCCTGGCGGCGGCGGACGCCGCAGCCGGGGATCTGGCCCGCCGTGCCGCCGAGGAGTTGCTCCGCTCCCAGGGGGACGCCAATGATGTCGCGGCGCGGCGAGCCCGGGTGGCACGAGTCGCCGAGGCACCATAGCCCCGTCAACGCGGCAGCGTCGGCCGCCACGCGGTGGCAAGAGCGCCGGCCACCGCTGCATTGTGGATTCGACCCGCGGCGTGAATCACGCCTCTATCCTCCGCCACCCCTAGTACCCGTCATGCGCTGGTCAGACGCGTTCATACCCACCCTCCGTGAAGATCCCGGTGACGCCGAAGCCCTCAGCCACCGGCTGCTGGTACGCGCCGGCTACATCAGAAGGCTCATGGCCGGGGCCTGGTCGCTGCTTCCGCTGGCAATGCGAGTCCGGTCCAAGATCGCTGCGGTCATCAGGGAAGAGATGAATGCCATCGGTGGCCAGGAGTTCCTGTTGCCCGCCATCCATCCCGCCGAGTTGTGGAAGCGCAGCGGTCGTTGGGAGATCATGGGAGAGGAGATGTTCCGCCTCCGCGACCGGCGCAATACAGACCTGGTCCTCGGCATGACCCACGAAGAGGTATTCACAACGTTGGCGTTGGAGATCTCCTCCTACAAGCAGCTTCCCCAGATCTGGTACCAGATCCAGACCAAATTCCGCGATGAGCCGCGCCCCAAGAGCGGGTTGCTGCGCACGCGGGAGTTCACCATGAAGGATTCTTACTCCTTTGACATCGACCGAGCGGGTCTCGCCCGGTCGTTCGAGCTCCACAGGGCCGCATACACCCGGATCTTCCAACGGCTCGGATTAGATGCAGTCGCTGTCGAGGGCTCTTCGGGCGCCATGGGCGGCAGCCAATCAGTGGAGTTCATGGTCCCTGCTCTCACGGGGGAGGACGAAGTCGTCGGTTGCCCCAACGTGGACTACGCGGCCAACATGGAACGGGCCGTCGCCCGCCTCGACGTGATCGCCGACCCCGAACCGCCCGACGTTCCCGAGCCTTTTCCCACTCCCGGAATCAAGACGATTGCCGACCTCGCCGCCTTCGACGCAGCGGCGCCGGCACACCGCCAGATAAAGACGCTCGTCTATGTTGCGGATTCCGAGCCGGTGCTGGTATTGCTGCGAGGCGACCACGAGATGGTGGAGCAGAAGCTCGCCGATGCCACAGGGGCGATCCAGTGCCGGCGGGGCAGCGACGACGAGATCCGTGAGCTGCTCGGCGCCGGCGCCGGTAGCCTGGGTGCAGTCGGAGTTGCCGGCGTCACCATCATTGCGGACGAGGCGTTGCGGGGTCGCACGTCGATGGTGACCGGGGCCAACCGCGATGACGAGCATCTGCGCGGTGTCGATGTCTCCAGGGACGTCGACGTCGAGATGTGGGCAGACCTGCGCCGTGTCACTCCCGGAGAGCCGTGTCCGCGCTGCGGAGCGCCCCTGGAAGTGTTTCGCGCCATCGAGTGCGGGCACATCTTCCAGCTCGGGTCGAGATATGCGAGGGCCCTCGGTGCCCAGGTGCAGGACCCGCAGGGGCAAATGCGTACTCTTGAAATGGGTTCATACGGCATCGGCCTGGAACGCAACCTCGCCGCCATAGTCGAGGTGTACCACGACGACAGCGGGATCACATGGCCGCTGAGCGTGGCTCCCTACGAGGTGGTCATCAGCGTCATCCGCCCCGACGATCCCGCCACGTTGCACGCTGCCGCGAGGCTTGCCGAGAATCTCGAATCGGCTCGTGTCGAGGTACTCTTGGATGACCGGCCGGAGCGTCCCGGCGTCAAGCTCACCGACGCCGATCTGATCGGCATCCCATTCCGGGTCACCGTGGGACCGCGGGGCTTGGAGACCGGCACGGTCGAGTTCTCCGCCCGGGTCGGCGGAGCCACCGAGACGTTCGATCTCAACGAAGCCGCGTCTGCGATCTCGGAGCGCCTGGCCGCGACGCGAAGCTGAGGTCCCTGCAGAAACCGGTTGGACTGCAGGGCCTGTTTCGGCGCGTCCGCAGCGCCGCTGCGAGTTGGCGGCGACGTTACAATGCCGCCGAGGGAACGACGCGACCGTCCGAAGGTGGGCCCTTGTGCCCGCCTTCCTTCATGGAGGAGACGACATGCCAGACAAGGTCGAGGGGCTGTGGAAGCCGCTCGAGCGTCACCTGGCGGCCGAAGGTGTCGAACTGGACGACCTGGAGCTGACCGGCGGCGGCGCCGTGCTCCGCGTGACGGTCGACGCTCCCGACGGTGTGGACATCGACCGCATTGCAGCCCTAGCGCGCAGTATGTCGCGCCTGCTCGACGACCAGGACCCCCTCGCCGGCCCCTATTCGCTGGAAGTCAGCTCCCCCGGCTTGGAAAGACCGTTACGCCGTCCCGCCCACTGGCTCAAGTCGGTGGGGCGCCAAGTCAAGGTGAAAACGTCGACACCAGGGGCCGACAGCCATGTTCTCAAGGGCACCATCGCCGCTGCGGACGAAGACGGGTTCGAACTCGATTCCGCCGGTACCGCCGTACGCATCTCCTACGACGAGGTGGCTTCGGCGCGGACGGTGTTCAACTGGGAGCGGGCTCCCAAACCCGGTGGGCGGCGGAGGTAGCCATGGACTACAACATCCTCGATGCGCTGGAACTGGTGGCCCGTGAGAAAGGGGTCTCTACGGAGACGATCCTGGACGCTCTGGCCAATGCTCTCGTTTCCGCATACAAACGGACGCCGGGTGCGGCGGAGGAGGCCAGGGTGACCATAGACGCCGACACCGGCGAGATCTTGGTCTACGGCCAGGAGCTGGACGAAGACGGCAACGTGGTCCGGGAGTGGCAGGACACCCCCGACGATTTCGGGCGCATCGCGGCCCAGGCGGCCAAGCAGGTGATGTCGCAACGTCTGCAAGACGCCAAGAGGGAGCAGGTTTTCGACCTCTACCAGGGGCGTGAAGGGGAGTTGGTCACCGGCATCGTCCAGCAATCCGATCACCGTTCGGTTCTCCTCGACCTCGGTAACGCCGAGGCGCTCATGCCCCGTGAGGAGAGGGTGCCTTTTCAGCGCCTCGAACGGGGTGACCGGGTGAAGGCCTACATCGTCGAGGTGCGGGGGGAGACGAAGGGGCATCAGATAATCGTCAGCCGGCGTCATCCCGAGTTCATCCGCTCGCTGTTCGAACTCGAAGTGCCCGAGCTCGTCGAAGGCATCGTTGAGATCAAAGCGATCGCCCGCGATGCCGGCCATCGCACCAAGATCGCGGTCGCTTCCAACGATCCCAATGTCGACCCGGTAGGTGCCTGTGTCGGCTCGCGGGGGTTCCGCGTCCGCGAGGTCGTGCGGGAATTGCGCGGCGAAAAGGTGGATGTGGTGCAGTGGCGCGAGGACACCCGCCAGTTCGTGGCGGAAGCGCTCAGCCCTGCCAGGGTCAAACAAGTTCGACTCGAGGAGCGGCACGCAGAGATTGAAGACGGCGAGGTGTTGCACGAGCAGGTAGCGGTGGTGATCGTCCCCGACCATCAGCTGTCGCTGGCTATCGGCAAGGACGGTCAGAATGCCCGCCTGGCATCGAAGCTGGCAGGGTGGAAGGTCGATGTCGTTTCCGAAAGCCAGGATCTGGGTCTCGAAGTCGAAGACGCCGAGGACACGAGGAAACCGGCGGGGGAGCGATCTGCGCCGGGCGTTGCCGCGGATGCATCCGGCGCGGCAGAGACGGCAGCCGGCGAGGATGCAACTGGGGAGGAACCGGCGGTGTTGGAGGATGCTTCGGATGCAGAGCCGGTTGTCGAAGGCGATTCCGAAGCCGCTGCGCAAACACCCCCCGAACCGGTTGCAGCCCAAGCGGACGATCGCCCCGAAGCCGGGTAGGGAGGGACGTCGAGGTGCGTGTCTACGAATTGGCCCGCGAGTTGGGCCTCGAGTCGAAAGCGGTGCTGGAACGCGCCCAGGCCATAGGGCTCGACGTGAAGACGGCCTCTTCTGGTCTTGCCGGCGAGGCTGTCGACCTGCTGCGGCTCGAACTGAGCCCGGCGCCTCCCCAACCGGCTTCGGAGGCCGCCGATGAGGAGGATGAGCACGCAACGGCGGAAGCCGCGGCAGATGTTGCCGCCGATGAAGAGAGTCGCGCTGGGGTGCGACAGGTGCTCCAAGTGCCTGCCGGGATCACCGTCGGCGAGCTGGCCGATCTCGTCAATCGCGGCGTGGGCGGCATGGTTCGCCAGCTCATCGACATGGGTGAGATGGCGGCCGCGCAGGCCCCAGTGCCGCCGGACGCACTGCG
>CAZIEQ010000057.1:0-11026 GCA_964538725.1 uncultured Acidimicrobiia bacterium
TCGGCGGCACGCTGCGCCAGCAGGTGCAGGGACTCTGCCTTTCGCATCTCGGCGCGAGCAACTGTGGCCGCCTCTTGGGCATCGTCGAGCATCGCGCCGGGCGAGCTGTCGAAGCCAGCCAGTCCCATTCCGTAGGCGGTGATCATGTCCCCGTCGGGGGTGACCGCCCGCAGCTGAGGGTGCAGCTCGACGAACCGCCACGCGCTGGACCAACCTTCGAACACCGCAACGTCGCCGAGCAGAGAAGCCGCTAGAGCGGCGTCGCCCTCGAGAAGATCGCACAGTGCACTCCCTCCCCACAGCGCAGCTTCCCTGGCGGGCACAGGCGCATCGGCGGTGGATCCGACGAGCGCCACCCCGCCGTGCCCTGCTCGCTTCAGCCTGCCGGCTGCCGACGCTGTGCCGCCGGGCCCGGATGTGACGCGAGCACTCGACCAGGTCCCCAAAGCGGCGGTAACGGCGGCGTTGAGATGAGCCGGTACACCCAGATGGTCCAGTATCGGGCCGCCGACGTCAGGATCGTCGCCGAAGGCACCGGCGGCATCTCCGATCGCGACATGAGCAACCAGAGCTTCCACCCGGGCCCGGGCGGCGGCCAGCGAGGTGCGGCTCTCCTCGAGACGGCGGCCCGCTTCGGCCCGCTTCGCTTCGGCGGTTCTGCACGCTGCCTCGGCATCGGCGTAGGCCGCGGTGAGTGAAGACGCCGCGGCGTCAACATCCCGCACTTCGTCGTTGATGCGGCGGGCATCCCCATCGTGGCTGCGAATCATCTCATCGACGACCCTTCGCCTCGCCTCGACATCTTCGCGTTCGGCCTGATCGCGGACAGCGGTGGCTTCCAATGCCACCAAGTCGCCGCGTAGGCTCGCCTCCAATCCTTCAGCGGGCATCTGCATCTGGTCGGTGAGTGCACGTTCTTCGCTCTCCAGCACCACGACCTGCTGCGAAAGCCGCTCTGCGGCGGAATGCACCGTCACTGCCTCGCTCTCGGCCACCACCATCTCAGCGGTGATCTCCTCCATCTCGGAGGCTGCGGCCGCCTTCCGCTCCTCCTCACCGAGACGGGCGCGCTCGTCGGAACGGCGGCGTTCCCTGGCAACGGCGGCGATGCGTTCCAAGCGCTGCACGGTGGTTTCCAGCCGGGCCGCGGCCGCGGTGTCGTCATCGAGCGCCGTGGCGGCACGTTCCGCATCACCGTCGAGCCGAGCGAGGTCGGATTCCAGTCTCTCGGTCTCAGCGACGATCTCCGCGATCCGCCCGCCGGTCGTTGCCAGGCTGGCGGCCACCTCCGCCTGTCGGGACGCCACCGAACGAAGCTCCTCGCCGCCAATCCACAGGCGCAGAGAACGCGCCTCGGCGTTCATGGCTTCGTACCGCTCTGCGGCCTTTGCCTGGCGGCGGAGCGGACGCATGCGGCGCTGCTTCTCGGTGAGGATGTCGGTCAGGCGCTGCACATCTCCTGCGGTGGCTTCGAGGCGTCGCAGCGACCGGTCTCGCCGGTTGCGGTATTTGGTGACGCCTGCCGCTTCCTCGATCACCATCCGCTGATCTTCGGGCCGGGCATTGAGGATCTCGGCGATCCGCCCCTGTCCGATGACAACGTGTTGGTGGCGTCCCACGCCCGAGTCCGAGAGCAGATCGGAGATGTCCTGCAGCCGGCACGATATGGCGTTGATCTCGTATTCAGAGGTGCCGTCTCGATGCAGACGGCGTGTCAGTGTCACTTCGGGAAGGTCTAGCGGCAGGTCTCCCGACGTGTTGTCGAAGGTCAATGTCACCTCGGCCCGCCCGTGTGGGTTGCGCACCGCGGTCCCGTTGAAAATCAACTCGTCCATCTTCTGCAAGCGCAGAGCCGACGTCGCCTGTGTCCCCATGACCCAGGCGACGGCATCCACCAGGTTCGATTTCCCCGAACCGTTAGGGCCAACGACGACGTTGATCCCAGGACCGAACTCGAGACGCGTCCGGTCCGCGAACGACTTGAAGCCGACCAGAGAAAGAGACCTGAGAAACAAGGTGAAAGGGAGGCTAACTGCGGCTGTGAACTGCCGAACGGCAATTCCGAGCGGGCCCGTTCGGTGCGGTCACCACCACAGAGACCGCAAGCCTGTAGCCGCTCATGCCTGGCACGATCCGCAGTAGAAGCTCGACCGTTGCCGAATCGTCGTCCGCAAGATGCGCCCGCGGCATCGCCGGCAATGTTTGCCTTCGCGACCGTACGCTTTCAAATGCAGGGTCGTACCTGCGGCCCGGCCGTCGGGCAGGAGGTAGGCGAGGTCGTCGAGCGTGGTTCCCCCTGCAGCCAACCCTGCATTCAGGGCGACGACAATCCCCCGACGGAGGCGTTTGACTTCATCACGGCAAAGCGCGCCGCCGGGGCGGGCGGGACGGATACCTGCCCGCCACAATGCCTCGTCTGCGTAGATATTGCCTATGCCGGCGAGGAAGCGTTGGTCGAGCAACAGCGCCTTCACCGGCGCTCGCCGCCCCGCCAGCAGGTTCGCCAGCGCGGTGCTGGAAGGCAGGTCGGTGAGGGCATCAGGCCCCCACCCGGCGTGGGGTAGAGGGTCAAAGGGCGCCAAGGCGGCGAAATACCCGAACGTTCGCGGATCGATCATCCGTACTTCCAGCGGCCCGATACCTACCGACAGTTGGGTGTGGGGCAGCGGCGGTGATCCGGATGGGGACATCGCCATCCGGCCGGACATGCCGAGGTGGGTGGCCCACAGCACCCCATCGTCGAGCAAGGCGAGCAGCAGCTTGCCGTGCCGACTCAAGGCGGTGACCGTCCGACCCACGAGCCTTTCGGCGAACCCTCCTCCCGGCGGCTGGCGCCGCAGCATGCGAGGTCGGGCGACATCCACCGACTGGATCGTCGCCAGCTCCAAGAATGGGATGAGATAACGTCGCGTCGATTCGACTTCTGGCAGCTCGGGCATCAGGTGACAGCCACCAGGGCGGCCCGGGCCGCCTCCTGCTCGGCACGTTTCTTCGAGGTGCCCGCTCCCCGCCCAACCACGCGGCCGTCGATGATCGCCTCGGCGGCGAAGGCCCGGGCATGGTCGGGCCCGCTGCCCTCCACCCGATAGCCGAGATCCCAACCCCGCGCCTGGGCCAACTCCTGCAGGCGGGTCTTGTAGTCCCCGCCGCCGGGCTGGCGAACTCGCTCCGCGATGACGGGCATCCAATGCGCCCTCACCAGCCGGCGTACGGCTTCCCATCCGCCGTCGAGGAAGACAGCACCGATTATGGCTTCGAGTGCGTCGGCGAGAATCGACGGCTTCTTCCGGCCGCCGGTAACCACCTCGCCTCTACCCAGAGCCACCGCCTCGCCGATACCGAACCGGCTCGACATCGCCGACAGGGTCTGCTCGTCGACTGCAGACGCCCGTATCTTCGCCATCTGCCCTTCGGGCAGCTCCGGATGGTCGGTGAACAGGTGCTCGGTGACGACCAGTTGCAGGACGGCATCCCCGAGGAACTCGAGACGCTCGTAGGAACGTTCGGAGCCTTTCGCCTCCGCCAGATGGGAGCGGTGCACGAGAGCTCGCTCCAACAGCTCGGTGTCCGTGAAGCGGTAGCCGACAGCGTCTTGCACCAAGTCGAGGGAAAGGCTCAACGGGCCAGCCCGGCCGCGATCCTGTCGACGAGACCGTTCTTGGCGCCCTCGGCAGCCATCTCCAGCGCATTGGCGATCGCCACCCGGCTCGACGAGCCGTGGGCAATGACGACCACTCCCCGCGAGCCGACGAGGTGAGCTCCACCGTACGACTCCGGATCGAGGCGGTCCGCCAGCTCCGCAATAGCACCACCGCCGGCGGCGGCGAGGCCGACGACCATACGCGCAGTTCCCTCGGCCGCCTTGAGAAGGACGTTTCCTGTGAAGCCGTCGGTCACGAAAACATCTGCACGGCGGGAAGCCAAGTCGCGACCTTCGACATTGCCGACAAACTCAACAGATGAGGCGGCAAGCAGCGGGAACGCCGCCTTCTCCAACTCCCGGCCTTTGCCTTCCTCCTCACCGATGTTGAGCAGACCCACGGTGGGACGCTCAACACCGATGTAGGTGGCGGCCAGAGCTGCCCCCATCACGGCGAACTGGGCCAGATGCTCGGGACGGCATTCAATGTTGGCGCCGCTGTCGAGCACCACGGTGGGAGATTCGATGCCGGGAATGATGGTGGCAATCGCCGGCCGGGAGACACCTGGAAGCCTTCCGATCACCAGCGCAGCTGCAGCCATGGCGGCCCCGGTCGACCCTGCCGACACCATGCCGGCGGCTTCACGGTCGGCCACCAGCTTGGCCGCCACCCGTACCGAGGCCTGCTTCTTCTCCCGGATCGCCGCCGCCGGGTCTTCCTGCATGTCGATCACTTCGGGAGCGTGCACGATGGGTAGCGCATCTTCGCTACGCGCCATGAGGCCGGCCAGCCTGCCTTCGTCTCCTACCAGCACCACGTCAACGCCGCGGCCGGCTGCCAGCACTGCGCCTGCGATGACCTCTCGAGGCGCGTTGTCACCACCCATGGCGTCGAGGGCGATGCGCGCCATTCGGTTCAACCCTCCGGAATGACCTCGCGGCCCTTGTAGCTGCCGCACTCATGGCACACCCGGTGCGGCAGATGCGGGGCCCCGCAGTCTGCGCAGATAACGGTTCTTGGCGGCGTCAGCTTCCACTGCGCCTTGCGACGCCGAGTCCGCGACCGCGACATCTTCTTTTTGGGAACGGCCATCAGCCCACAACTCCTAGGGGTCGAGCAGCTCGCGCAGGCTGGCGAAGGGACGGTTGGCCGCTTCGTCCTGCAAAGAGCAGACGCAGCTATTCAAGTCGAATCCGCAGTCTGGGCAAAGTCCCGGGCAATCCGGCCTGCACATCGGTCGCAGGGGCATGGCCAGCGTGATCTCGTCACGCAGCAACGGTTCGGCGTCCAGCTCATCGTCGTCGAGGCGGTATTCGGCATCTTCGTCGCTAGAGAAGACCGCGTCGAATACCAGCCTTGCCGGGCGGTCGAAGTCGGTGGTACACCGATAGCAGGTGTTGCTGTAGAGAACACCGATCTCTCCGAAGAGACGCACTCCGCCGAAGATGGACTCGAGGATCATTTCGGCGTGGGCGACACCCGCGGTGCGGCTCAGCTCCACCCCATAGGTGGGCGCCCAGGTGACACTCTCCACCCGCCGTTCGCCCGGCTTCATGTCGGCGACGTTGAAGACGAGGGGGGATCCTGTTGCCCGCACCCGCAAAGGCTATTCGGAAACGGGTGGTTCCGGTGCCGCCGGTCGCGACTCATGGAGTTCGCCGCGTGCCGATCGCAGGTAGCGAATGATCTCTCCCAGCACAGTTTCTGCCTCTGCGAGCCGCTGCTCGGCGTAGTCCTCAGCCTCCAGACGGATCTGACGCGCCTCGGACTCGGCGTTCCGGACCAGCGTATTGGCCTCTTCGGTCGCCTCGGCGACGATGTTGCTGTGGGCCACCTTCTCGCCGGCCTCATCCCGGGCCCGATCCAACAACTCCCTGGCTCTCTCGTTGGTGCGGGCGATAAACGCCTCCCTCTCCCGCACCATCCACCGTGCTGCGCGCAGCTCTTCGGGGATCAGCTCCCGCAGCCTGTACAGCAGAGCGAGGAACTCGTCACGGTTCAGGCTCACGTTTCCCGTAAACGGTGTCGTTCGGGTCTCTTCGACCCTCTGCACGGCGGTGTTGAGCAGCTCGATGAGCTCACCGGGTGTCGGCGGTGCCTGCTGGCCTTCGGTCGTCACGGCGTCAACTTCTCGCTCACGGCTTCCGCCACATTCGGCGGCACCAATGCCTCGACGTTACCGCCCAGTGCGGCGATCTCTTTCACCAACGAGGATGACAGGTATCCGTATTCGGGCTTGGTGGCGACGAAAAGAGTAACGATGTCCGAGAGATGCCGGTTCATCTGGGCCATTTGCAGCTCATAGTCGAAGTCCGTCATGGCTCGCAGCCCCTTCACGATGACGTCGGCGCCCACCTCCTTGGCGTATGTGACCAGCAGGCCGTCGAACGACCCTAAAGCGGCGCGGGGGTCATCGATGCTGCCGCGCAGCAGGTCGATCCTCTCCTCTTCGGTGAACATGGGTTTCTTCGACGGGTTGCTGATCACTGCGACCACTACCCGAGCGAACACCGAAAGGCACCTTTCGATCACGTCGATGTGCCCCCGTGTCGGCGGGTCGAAGCTCCCTGGAACCAGGGCGGTGGTCACGGTCCCTCCTTTGAGTAGCGATACAGTTCGCTCCCCCCGAAGCGACGGCGGCTGACACTCCGCCACCCGGCGGGAACCGCCGGCTCGGCTTCTTTGCTGCGCCGGTGGACCACGACCTCGGCCCCGCCGGCCAGCAACGCGTCGAGCCGGCCCAGTACGTGCTCCACGGACGCTAGCGGTGCGTCGTACGGAGGGTCGACGAAAGCCAGATCGAACCCTCCGGAGGATGTTCGCAGGTAGTCGGTGACGTTGCTGCCGACGGCCTTGCCACCTAGACCGACCGCCTCGATATTGCGGCGCAGCGCCTGCAAGGCACCCCGGTTGCGCTCAACGAACACCACATCGGCCGCCCCCCGACTCAACGCCTCCAAACCGAGCGTCCCGCTGCCCGCATACAGGTCGAGGACGTGCGCCCCTTGCGTTCGTGAGCCGAGTGAGGCGAACATCGACTCACGCATGCGGTCGGTCATCGGCCGCGTGTTCGTCCCGTGAGGCGCGACCAGTCGACGACCTTTGGCTTCGCCGGCGATGATCCTCATGTCGCCGGGTGGGGTCGCTCCACCGCGACCGTGCCGGCCGCTCGCACTATCGAACGACAATCGACATTGGGACCGCGGGCATTCTTCAGGAGATGAACAGCCACGCTACGTCCTCCCCGAAAAGGGACTGAATCTCTTCTGCAAGGTCGGCGTGACGCTCCAAGGTCGGATCGCCGGCCACCAGTGAGAACGCCTCCTTGCGAGCCTCAACCAGCACTGCGGCGTCCCGCAGGATGTCGGCCATGTCGAGGTCGGCGGCGCCTGCCTGGCGGGCGCCGAAGACGGTGCCCTGCCCACGTATCCGCAGATCCTCCTCGGCGAGAATGAACCCATCGGTGGTGGCCACCATGGCTGCGAGGCGTTGCTCTCCCTCCGGAGTCGTCGGTTCGGCGACGAGCACACAGACGGCCGGAGCCTGGCCCCGTCCGACGCGGCCTCGCAGCTGGTGCAGTTGGCTGAGGCCGAAACGGTCGGCATCTTCGATCACCATCACCGTGGCGTTGGGGATGTCGATTCCCACTTCGATGACGGTGGTCGCCACCAACACGTCGAGGACTCCGGCGCGCATTTGTGCCATCACCGCCTCTTTCTCTGCAGGCCGCATCTGGCCGTGGAGCAGTCCCACCGCCAGCCCTTTCAAGATCCCCGCCAGTCGTGCATGTTCGGACGTGGCCGAGGCGGCATAGATCTTGTCCGAATCCTCCACAAGCGGGCAAACGACGAACGCCTGGTGCCCCTCGGCGACCGCGTCGCGGACCATGTCGAGCCACTGCCCCTCCCCGGTCGGGGTCCGTTCCAGTCGTATCGTCTGCACCGGCCTGCGGTCCGGTGGCATCTCGTCGAGCAGTGACACGTCGAGATCGCCGTATAGCGTCATCGACAGCGTGCGCGGAATGGGGGTCGCCGTCATGATCAGCATGTCCGGTTGGGCGCCGTCGTTACCCTTTTCCCGAAGCGAGACGCGTTGGTGCACACCGAAACGGTGCTGCTCATCCACAACCGCCACTCCGAGGGATCCGAACGCCACCCCCTCCTGGATGAGGGCGTGAGTTCCGATAACGATGTCGATCTTTCCGTCTGCGACCCAGGCGACCAGCTCGTCGCGGCGGGTTGCCCGTGGAGTCCGCAGGTTGGACTCGGCGTGGCCGGCGGTCAGCAGCGCCAGCCGCACCGAGCTGCTGGGGACGTCGGATGCGAAGAGGCTGCCCATGTCAACTTCGGATCCCAAGGGGGCGGACAGCCCGGCACGGGTCATCAGGTCGCGGATACTCAGGTAATGCTGCTCGGCGAGGACCTCCGTCGGTGCCATCACCGCGCCCTGATGTCCTCCCTGAACGGCGGTGAGAAGAGCGGCGACCGCCACCACGGTCTTGCCGGAGCCGACCTCACCCTGGAGGAGGCGGTGCATGGGATGTGGCGAACCCAGATCGGCGTTGATGTCCCCCATGACGCGGACTTGTGCTGCGGTGAGAGCGAAGGGCAGCCCTTCGAGGAATGAGGGAACCAGGTCACCGTCCGTGACGTGAGTAACGCCGACGGCGTCGGCCACCAGCCGCTGCTTCTGCAGTGCCAAAGCGAGCTCGATTCGAAAGAACTCGTCGAAGACCAGTCGGCGCCTGGCAGCGGCGGCTGCTTCCATGGTCTCGGGAAAGTGGATGTTGGCCAGTGCCGTGTCCCGATCGACGAGGTCAAGGCGGTCGAGGAGGGACTCGGGAACCGGGTCGGCGATCGGGCGGGAACGTGCCAGGGCATTGTGCACCGCCCGCCGCAGATGACCCGGCCCCACCCCTCCGGCGGCCGGGTGGATGGGAACGATCCGTCCGGTCACGAGAGATTCGCCGGGACGGTCGAGCACGTCGACGGCGGGGGAGCTCATTTGTAACCTGCCTCGGTAGCGTGCCGCCTTCCCGGAAAGAGCCACTTCGGCACCCACGGTGAGCTGCCGTGCCCGGAACGGCTGGTTGAACCACACCGCGAACAGGTAAGAATTCCCATCGAAGACCGCCACTTCGGTGATGTGGAGATTGCGCCGGGGGCGGCGCGTCTTCACATCTTTGACCTCTCCCAGCACGGTGACCTCTTCTCCGAGAGGCGTATCCGCCAACGGGACCGTGCGGGAACGATCGATGTAGCGACGCGGCGCCCGCAGCAGCAGATCCGTCACACTCTCGATTCCTGCTCCCGCCAGGTCGCGGGCCCGCTTGCCCTTCAAGCCGCGGACGTTGTCGGCGGAGACAGAGGCCAGATAAGCCAGGCTGCGGTAGGTCGGCGTCGAACCGCTCACCGGCGCGACGTTACCGGGCGGCCCGGGCCCGGCCTCCCCTCATGCGGAGGGGATGACACGCCGATGCCCTGTGTGCCGGTCATGATGGACTCCATGCAGCAGATGTTCCCCGACCATACGGCGGTTGAACAGCCACGCCGCTTGCGCACTCCCCGCTGGGTGTGGGTAGCGTTCGTCGGTGCCGCTGTTGCATACAGCGCGCTGGGTGGACTCCTGCTGCTCACGTTTCGTCAGCCCGCATTCGACACCGGCATTTACGACCAGACCATTTGGCTGCTCGCTCATGGCGGGCATTTCAACACGGTCGCGGGCATCCACGTCTGGGGGGCACATTTCAGTCCGTTCCTGTGGCTGTTGACCCCGCTGGCCGACCTCCCCGGAGGCGCGCTCGGAGAGCTGATCTTCCAGGCGACCTGGGTGTCGGCTGGTGTCTTCCCTGCATATCTGCTGGGGCGCCACGTTGGCAAGCCAGGTTTGTTCGGGCTCATCTACCTGGCGCACCCCGGCATCTCTTCGGCGCTCGGATTCGGCTTCCACCCATACACGCTGGCGGCACCGCTTCTGATGGCACTGGCGTATCTGATCGTCTGCCGTCGACCGCCATTGCTGGTGGCGGTCACCACAGCCGCCATTCTTCCCATGCGGGAGGACATGGCGCTTTGGGTCCTGCTCATCCTCGGTATGGGCGTCGCGGCTCGCCGGCTGTCCCTCACTCCTGCGCTCATCATCGGCGGAGTCGCAGCCACATACGGCGCGGTGGTTCTCCGCTTCGTCCTACCCGGATTGTCACCAACCGGGTCGTACTTGTTCGAGACTTCGTTCGGGGAAGGGGACCTGGGAAGCTTCGATTGGCGCCTGCTGGCCGTCACTCAGGTCAGCAGGCTGGCCATACTGCTGCTTCCCCTGGGCGCGGCTGCGGTGCGGGCGAACTGGCGTCTCGTCGCGATCGCCGCAGTGCCGATGGTGGGGCTCGTGCTGCGCAGCGGAGTGCAGGAGGGGCTGTTGAAACCTGTCTTTCACTACGAGGCGCTCTTCGTACCGCTGTTGCTGGCCGCGGTGGCCCTGGGGTCTGCTGCTGCGATGCGGTGGCACGCCAGTGCCGTCGCGGTGATCGGCCTCACGCTGGTGTTCGGAGTGCTACGCCCATGGCCGATGTTTGGCGAAGAAGCGCGTCTGGGCATCGATGCCGATGTGACCTCGGGTTACGCCGAACTCACCGATCTGACCTCCTCCATCCTCGGTGAGAATGATTCGATCGCAGTCCCCCGCCTGATGGTCCCCCACTTCTCTGAGCGCAGCCGAATCTTTGTCTGGCCTTACCCTTTCGACCGGCAGTTTCGCGAACCGTATCCGATGGATTGTCCGCATCCTCAGGTGGTGGTCGCACCTGAGTCCTCGCCGTATCCCAATTGGGAGAAGGCTCGCGGGGACTATGTGATGCGGGCGACTGTCGGGTCGGTCCACATCTACGAGTTGATAGATGCGGAGTCGGCAGCCGGTGGATGCGGTCCGGCATCGTGAACGGTTGCTTCGGCGATGAGCCAAGGGAAGCATGACTTCACTTCGACCTGCTGGAAGTACGGCGTCAACATCACCTTCAGCTCCCCGGGTCCGAGGGCGTTGACATGTTCGGGCTCGCGGCCGAGGCGGCGCACGTGTCGCCAGCTCCCAAGCAGCACGGCGAGGGAGAAGAACGGTTCCCATGGCACCGTCACCACTGCCCGCCGCCCGCATACACGTCCCATCTCAGCCGCGGCAGCTGCAGGGTCGGCCAGATGCTCCAGCACTTCGACTGCCACCACCGTGTCGAACTCGCAATCACCGAACGGCAGGTGGGCGGCGTCGCCGACGACGGGATGCAGCCCTGCACGGTCGCGGCCGGCCGCAAGAGCATCCGCCCTGACGTCGAGGCCGATCACACGCGACGGCATCGCCGCAGGGCGTCGGCTGCGGTTTGACTCCGGTGAAGCGCA
>CAZIEQ010000058.1:0-11016 GCA_964538725.1 uncultured Acidimicrobiia bacterium
ACGGCGGCGTCAGAGCGCACTCATGACAACGCCTCGGGCGATCCGCCGCCGCCTCGCACACCCTCTCCGCACTACCGGGGGTGGCCGGGGGGCGCCCCGACGAGGCGGCTCACCGTGTGCTTCTCCATGTATTCGGACATGTCGAGCTGGATGAGGGCCATCTCGTCACCGAAGAGGAACTCGGCGAGCGCCTTTCCGGTCTCGGTCTTCCCAACCCCAGAAGGTCCGAGGAAGATGAAGGATCCCGAAGGCCGTTTCGGGTCCTTGAGGCCGGCACGGGTGCGTCGGATGGCGCGGCTCACCGCGGCGATGGCGTCGTTCTGGCCAACGATACGCTTGTGGAGCTCGTCCTCCATACGCAGCAGTTTGGCGGTCTCCTCCTCGGTGAGACGCTGCACGGGAATGCCGGTCCACTGGGCGAGCACCTCTGCAATCTGCTCCTCGTCGATGGTCATCGTCATATCGACGCCGGCTTCGCGCTGCTCTTTCTCCCGCTGGGCTCGCTCTGTGAGCAGAGCACGCTCCTGGTCGCGCAGCTGGGCGGCCCGCTCGTACTGCTGCGACTGCACTGCGTCGTCCTTCTCACCGCGCACCTGGGAGATGCGGTCTTCGAGTTCAGCGAGCTCCGGCGGTAGCGGCGGGCGTGTGATGCGAATGCGGCTCCCCGCCTCATCGATCAGGTCGATGGCCTTGTCTGGCAGGAACCGGTCGGATATGTAACGGTCGGCCAGGTTGGCCGCACTGACGAGGGCATCGTTGGTGAACTGGACCTTGTGGTGGCTCTCGTACTGCTCCCGCAGGCCTTGCAATATCGAAATCGTTTCGGTGACGGTCGGCTCGTCGACCTGTATCGGTTGGAAGCGGCGCTCCAGGGCCGAGTCCTTCTCCAGGTACTTGCGGTATTCCTCGAGGGTGGTTGCGCCGATCGTCTGCAGCTCGCCGCGTGCCAGCATCGGTTTGAGGATGCTTGCCGCGTCGATGGCACCTTCGGCGGCACCCGCACCTACGAGAGTGTGGATCTCGTCGATGAACAGCACGATGTCACCCCTGGTGCGAATCTCCTTCAGCACCTTCTTGAGGCGCTCTTCGAAGTCGCCTCGATATCGGGAACCGGCTACCAGGGCCCCCAGGTCGAGGGTATAGAGCTGCTTGCCTTTCAGCGTCTCGGGAACGTCGCCCGAGATGATGCGCTGCGAGAGGCCCTCGACGATCGCTGTCTTGCCCACACCGGGCTCGCCGATGAGCACCGGGTTGTTCTTGGTACGGCGGGACAGGACCTGCATAACACGCTCTATCTCCCTCAGCCGCCCGATGACGGGATCGAGCTTGCGGTCCCTCGCCAGCTGAGTGAGGTTGCGCCCGAACTGGTCGAGGATCGTTGACCCGGAACCGGACTGTTCCCTCCCGTGACGCTCCGAAGTCTTGCCACCGCCACCGCTGGACTGCTCGCCCTGAGAGCCCGACAACAGCTGAATGACGCTCTGGCGCACCTTGTGCTGGTTGGCGCCTAGCTTGTCGAGGACCTGAGCGGCGACACCTTCTGTCTCCCGCATCAACCCGAGAAGGATGTGCTCGGTGCCGATGTAGTTATGGCCCAGCTGCAACGCCTCGCGCAGCGAGTACTCGAGCACCTTCTTCGCCCGCGGGGTGAAAGGAATATGTCCTGAAGGGGTTTGACCGCCCTGACCGATCACCTCGACCACTTGACTGCGCACCTTCTCCAAGTCGATGTTCATCGACTCGAGAGCCCGGGCCGCTACTCCCTCTCCTTCATGAATGAGGCCGAGGAGGATGTGCTCGGTTCCGATGTAATTGTGGTTGAGCAGGCGCGCTTCCTCTTGGGCGAGGACCACCACCCGCCGTGCCCTGTCGGTGAAGCGTTCAAACACCGTCCATCTCCTTGTTCCCGTTCCCTCCGCCCTCATCGGACCTGAGGCCTGAGACAACAATCGGCGCTCGGGGGCGCCGCGCCCGACTATAGCTCCGCCGGGCACTAGTCCCCACGTCGAAGGACATCGGCCGGGAGGGCTGCTGCCTGGAGGGGAACCGGCTCCGGGCCGAGACGCGAGTGCCGCCGTCTACCATTTCGGCTCCCCACCGGCGGCTGTAGATGGAACACATCGCACTTCGCGACCTCATTCACATCGGCGCCGTCTGGTCACGTTTGGAGCTTGTCGAAGAACGCCTCTACACCGTTACCTCTTCCCATGTCGGGTTCCTCACCCAGGTCGCCCAGCATCTCCTTCCCGGAGGTAAACGCTACCGCCCGCTGCTCGCGCAGGTCGCGGCCGAGCTGGGTCCCGAGCCCGGCCCGCGGGCGGTGGAGGCCGGAGTCGCGGTGGAACTCGTGCACCTGGGGAGCCTCTCCCACGACGACGTCATCGATGAGGCCGCCAGCCGTCACTGGCGTCCATCGGTGAACGCCAACTGGTCAAACACGGTCGCCATCCTCGGCGGTGACTTCCTGCTGGCCCGCGCTTCGGAGGTTGCCGCCCCCCTCGGTGAGGAGGCGGTCGCCCTGCTCGCCGGCACCTACGCCACACTGTGTGAAGGTCAGGTGTTGGAGTTGGAACTCACCGGGGAAACCGAGCACGGTGCCGCCGAGTACTTAGCCGTCATCGAAGCCAAGACCGCCAGCCTCATCCGCACGTCGGCCAGGTTGGGGGCATTGGCAGCCGGCGCCGACCGGGACGTCATCGAAGGCGTGTCTTCGTGGGCGTGGGAAATGGGGATCGTGTTCCAGATGACCGACGACGTCCTGGACCTGGTCGGCACCGAGGAGACGCTGGGCAAGCCGGCAGGTTCCGACGTGGCCGAGGGCGTGTTCACGCTGCCTGTGCTCTATGCGCTCAAAGGGCCTCAGGGACCGCAGTTGAGCCGGCTGCTCTCGGGACCGCGACCCTATCCGGAAGCCACGGTGTCGCAAGTGATCGACGCCGTGGAGGCCGGCGGATATGTGGACGAGGTGCTGTCGGAGGCGGCCACCCGGTTGAAGAAGGCCAACACGGCGATCGATGACATTCCACCATCCGAGGCCGGCGACACCATGCGACGACTGGGCGGCTACCTACTGGACAGGGTAGAGACCGCGCGCGCCCGCTGATCCGTCCCCTTTCGGGCCCCTGTCAAGGAGGTCCTCCATTCCGGCGCTTCTCAGCGCCACCCCCCGCCGCTCAGCAACGCCAAAACAGGGGGCCCTCCATTCCGGCGCTTCTCAGCGCCACCCCCCGCCGCTCAGCAACGCCAAAACAGAGGGCCCGGGCGCTAGCGGTCCTCTGGACGGAGATGAGGGAACATGATCACCTCCCGAATCGCGGTCTGACCGGTTATCAACATCACCAACCGATCGACGCCCAAGCCGAGCCCGCCGGTGGGTGGCATCCCGTATTCCAGAGCCAACAAATAGTCTTCGTCGATCGGCTGGGCCTCCTCATCGCCTGCCTTGCGGGCTGCCGCCTGTGCTTCGAACCTGATCCTCTGCTCTACCGGATCATTGATCTCGGAGAAAGCGTTGGCGATCTCCCTGCCGGCGATGATCAGCTCGAAACGATCGGCCACGTCGGGGTTGCCGGGACGTGTCCGCGCCAGCGGGGACACTTCGACGGGCTGGCCGTAGACGATGGTGGGCTCCCAGATGGTCGGCTCGACAACGGCGTCATATACCTCAGCGATGATCTTGCCGCGGCCCCAAAAGGGCTTCGACTCGACACCGTGCTCTGCGGCCACTCTCACAAGCTCGTCCCGGCTCATGGTGAATTCGAGCCGTTGCCCGCAGGCCTCGGCCACTGCATCGAGGAAATCCAGGCGCGGCCACGGGCCGCTGAGGTCGAGGCTGCGGCCGTCGAACATCACATCAGTTCGCTGGACGGCGTCGCGGCATGCCTGCTGGACGGCGGCTTCGGTCAGTTCCATCATGTCCCCGACATCGGCGTACGCCTGGTATGCCTCCAACATCGTGTACTCCGGCTGGTGGCGCGGCGACAGCCCTTCGTTACGGAAGCTGCGGTTGATCTCGAAGACCCTGCCCATGCCACCGACGATGAGCCGCTTCAGATACAGCTCAGGTGCGACGCGAAGGTACATGTCCAGATCGAGGGCGTTGTGGTGGGTGACAAAAGGCTTTGCCGCGGCTCCTCCCGGCTTCACCTGCAGCATCGGAGTCTCCACCTCAGCGAAACCGCGTCCCGTGAACGTGCTGCGCAGCGAGTCCACAACCGTGGCCCTTATGCGGAAGGTCTCCCGGGTGGCCTCGTTCACCGTCAGGTCCAGGTAGCGGCGCCGGTAGCGCAGCTCGCGGTCCTGCAGCCCGTGGAACTTGTCCGGCATGGGCCGCAACGCTTTTCCCAACAGACAGAACTCTTCGACGCGGACGCTGAGCTCCCCCCGACGGGTCTTGATCACGTCCCCCGTCGCACCAACCCAGTCCCCCAGGTCTAGTTCGGAGAAGGCATCGACTTCAGCTCCGAGCATGTCACGGCTGACGAATAGCTGGATCTGCCCGCTGGAATCCTGCAAGACGGCGAAGACCAGATTGCCCATGTTGCGAATGCCGAGCAGCCTCCCGGCAACGGTGACCCGAACGCCACTTTCGCCCCCCGGGTCCAACCCTGCGAAGGTGGCAGTCAACTCCACCGCGGAGGCATCCGGGTCGAACCGACGCGGATACGGCTCGACACCGGCGGCGCGCAGCTTTTGCAGCTTTTCGACGCGAGCTGCCGTCAGTTCCTCGCCAACCTGGTCGGCCACCTCATGCTCCTTGGTTGAGCCCGTAGATGATCCTCAACCCGTCGAGGGTCAGGAAGTCGTCCACCTGAGATACCCGACGACAATGAGGCACGATCGTTGACGCTAGGCCGCCGGTCGCTACCACAGCCGACGCCTCGCTTTCCCCGAGCAGCCGATCCAGGATCCCGTCGACGAGGCCTGCATGCCCGTAGATGAGACCCGACTGGATGGCCTCCACGGTGTTCTTGCCCACGACGCCGCGTGGGGGCCGAAGCTCGACGCGTCGCAGAGCCGCGGTGGCGGCGATGAGAGCATCGAGAGACACTTCCAGACCGGGGGCGATCACACCGCCCACATAGGCGCCGCCGTCACCGACGATATCGAACGTCGTCGCAGTACCGAAGTCCACCACGATGACCGGGCACCCGTAGCGGTGCAGGGCGGCGACCGAGTTGACCACACGGTCGGCCCCCACCTCCGCAGGGTTGTCCATCAGGATTGGGATGCCGGTCTTGATGCCCGGCTCCACGACGACGGTGGGGCCGGTGGCCAGCTCAGGGCCGATGTCTCGCAGGGCTGCAGTTGCCAACGGAACGACGCTGGATATGGCTACTCCTGTCAGGTCGGCGGGCCGCAGCTCCTCCAATTCGAGTATTCCGCGCAGCCACACGCGGTATTCATCGTGGGTGCGGTCACTCGCGGTACTGAGCCGCCAATGGCTGGCGAGGCGGGGTCCGTCGAAAACTCCGATGACCGTCTGCGTGTTGCCTACGTCGATAGCGAGCAGCATCAGCGTTCCCAAAGTAGCGAGGGATCATGCAGAACCACGCCGCGGTCGACGGCGACGCTCCCCGCATCGACATCGAACCAGATACTGTCGATGAGGCGTGTCGTGCCCACCCGGGCGGCGACCGCCATGAACGATTCCCTGTCGAGGCTGTCGAGACTCTGCCCGCCGTCGACGCCGGTCAGCTCCACATATTCGGGGGTTACACCCGCATCGACCATGTGCCGGCGGGTGATCGCCGCCAAGTCTGCCCCGCAACGCTCCCCCGCTTCGACTGCGTCGGCGGCGGCAAACAAGCCGGTCGACAAGGCGGCGGCACGGTGCCGATCCTCAGGCGACAGATACACGTTGCGGCTGGACAGGGCGAGACCGTCCCATTCCCGAATGACGGGCAAACCCTTCACATCGACCGGCATCGAAAGGTCGCGTGTGATACGGCGCACAATGGACAGCTGCTGTGCGTCCTTGCGACCCATATAGGCACGGGCGGGGCGAACACCGCTGAACAGCTTGGCGACGACAGTCGCCACGCCGGTGAAATGCCCCGGCCGGAATCGCCCCTCACCACCGGCGGTTAGGCGGTCGACGATCACCTTCGTCAGTGGTGGCTCCGGATACATGTACTCGACGCTGGGGGCGAACATCACGTCTGCATGGTGGCGTTCCGCCAATGCCGCGTCGCGCTCGAAGTCCCGCGGATACGTTTCCAGATCCTCGCCGGCGCCGAATTGGAGCGGGTTGATGAAGAGGCTCACCACCACGGGTCCGCCATCGCCACATGCGCCGTCGATGAGAGAGAGGTGGCCTTCGTGGAAGAACCCCATGGTCGGGACCAGGCCGATATCTCCGAGATCCAGGTCCCGGACCTCTTCGAAGGTAGTTACGACCTTCATTCCAACACAGGGCTGAAGGATGAACGGTTGCCGACGATTCGGGCGAGGCGGTCGACGAAGGCGGCGTAATCGGCGGCATCGTCGGGTAGTGCTTCCCTCACTGCATGCATCTGGGCTGCGACGGTGCCGACGTCGCCGCGAGCGACCGGACCGGTGAGGGCCCGCCGCGGGCCCAGATCGAATGCGTTGGCAACGACAGCCTCTACCAACGGGCGAGCTGCGGCAAACGGGACCCCGGCGGCTGCGAAGAGGTCCTCGGCGAGGGCCAGGGAACCGATCGGGAAATTAGCGGCAGCGGCAGCGGCAGCGTGGTACAGCGCTCGGGCCCCGTCTTCGAGGTCGAAGGGTCGACCACCGATGGACTCAGTGAGGCCCCGCAGCTGCGACCGCAGCGGCTCTGCGGCCGTGACGGCAAACCATGCTCCGCGTATGCGCGTCATCCCTGCATCGGGGGTGGGAAACGTCTGCAGCGGGTGCAGCGACCCGGTGTCGAGACCGGCGCGGGCAAGAGGCTCGAGGGCGGCCACCGGGGTCAACCCGGACAGGTGTATGGCCCCGGCCACCGCCGCCGCACCGGTTGCCAACCGTTCTGCCACCGAGACGATGGCGTCATCACGGACGGCAACGACGACTAGATCGGCCGGTGGCAACTCGGTGTCGAACCCGATGGCGGCAGTACCCAGCAGTCGGCCTGCGGACTCGGCGGCCTGTGGGCTGCGGGCGACAACTCCGACGAGGTGGTGGCTGTGGCGCAGCGCGAGGCCGAGAGACAGGCCTGCCCTCCCGGGCCCGACGATGATCAGGCGCATGTGTTCAAGTCCCTCTTGGGGTACCGGACGGGAGGGAAGGATAGGCGGGGCAGGTCATCGTTTCCCCGAGCCGGCTACAGGGCGTAGTCGACACAGTCAACGGGCGTGAACAGCCGTGCCCCACCCGGGCCGCCGAACAGGTCGACTCGATCACAGGTGAAGGCATACCAGCGGGGCTCTCCCAGCGGATCGGCGGTACCGTCGACGAACAGGTCCAACACCCCGTCGTGGGTGCGGTAGTGCGTCACGACGGGATCTCCGTTCACTGTCAGACGGGTCGATGTGAACTGAGCATCGACGCCGGCGTCGAAGGCGGTCAACAGGCAGTCTCGGCCTTCGAGATGGTGGCCGGCTTCAACTCCTTCGACCTTCATCAGCTCCTCTGCGCCGCAGTCGGCCAGGTCGGGAAGGGCGAAGAATTCCGCCGCGATCGGATCGGGTGCACCGACAGGGGGAGACGCCGTGACCACCGTCGGTGCCGGCAACGTCGCGGTAGAGGCAGCCGTCGGGACCGCCGCATCCGTTGAACAAGCTGCGGCCAGCAACAGAACCGCCAGGAGCACGGCGCCGATGCATCCGGGACGTCCCCGCTTCGCAGCGATGTGACGCGTCCTCAGCTCCCGCACTCCGGCTCGGTCGAGCGGACGCGGCGCCGCTGCTACGCCTCCCAAAGGTCCGAATACCCGCACTTCCTGGTCGGACAGCGCGCCGAGTGCAGCATCTATCTGTCTACCGTCTGGAAGGACGAGGTCAGGCCGAACTTCGGCTAGGGGCTCGAGAACGAAGCGTCGCTCAGTGAGCCGGGGATGGGGCAGAATCAGGTCGTCGTCAGCCACCTCCGCATCACCGTGCAAAAGCAGATCCAGATCGAGAGTCCGCGGTTCGAGCTTCCGCAGGCGGTGTCTGCCGGCGGCGACCTCCAACTCCAACAGATGTTCCAGCAGCCGCCGCGGCGCCAGCGGAGTCTGCAACACGACAACTGCATTCAGGTAAGGAGGCTGATCGCCCTCTACACCCAGCGGAGCAGTCTCGTACAGCGAAGATACGGCGACAACCTCGCCTGCCAGGTGGAGGCCTTCGACGGCACGACTCAGGTGTGCTTCCCGATCGCCGAGGTTCGATCCGAGGCCGACAATCGCTTCCGCTACCGGCATCACCCGGTTGTCGCCGGTAGCAGAGCGCGGCCTTCAGGTCCCAGGGGCCGTCCCAGTATGTGCTCGATGATTGCCGAAGCCTGGATCGGATCGGCAACCCGCCCAGAGTGAACGAGATAACCGGCAAGCAGGCCACAGATGGCGTCGTCGACGGTGTCACGGTGCACCAGCAGCACGAGCTGAGAGTGCGAGAGCACGGTACGGATCGCTGTGTGCACCCGGGCGACGTCGTCGTCGTCGACCTCGCCGACGAAGGGTTGGTGATGGGCACCGAGCCCGGCCTCTTCGTAGGCGGCCAGGTTCTGATTGCCGCCGAGCAGGCTGAGAACATCAGTCAACCCTGCGTGCTGCAACCAGTTGATCTCTTCTGTGCGACGCACCCTGCGATGCTGGACCCCCGAGCCGCCGATACGCTCGGACACAGCCAGCTTGCGAGCTATCACCCAAGTGAAACCGCGAGGCTCGAGTCCTGTCATCAATACCGTCGAGCTCCGACGATAGCGCCTGCGACACGGGCAACGGCGAGCGCACCCGCCGCATCGTGCACCCGCACCACGGCCGCGCCTTGAGCGGCAGCCAGGGCCGTCGTCGCTGCCGTCGCCGGGTCGCGCAGCGCGGGGTCGGCGATGCCCGTGAGCTCACCGAGGAACGATTTGCGGGATGCACCCACCAGCACCGGCCATCCCATCCCTACGAAGATGTCGAGGTTCGCCAGCAGCGCCAAGTTGTGATCCACGGTCTTGCCGAAACCAATACCGGGGTCGATGCAAACTGCCTCGGGGTCGACACCGGCGGCGATGGCGGCCTCGGCGCGCCGTTCCAGGAACGACCCCACTTCGGCAACGACGTCGCGATAACGGGGGTCGCGCTGCATCGTCCTCGGTGAACCCAGCATATGCATCAGCACCACACCCACTCCACTGTCGGCGGCCACCGATGCCATCACCGGGTCGGCGAGGGCGGTGACGTCGTTGAGAATACGCGCGCCGGCAGCGATAGCGGCTTCGGCGACGGCGGGCTTGGAGGTGTCTATGGACACGACGACTCCGGCAGCGGCCAGCTCGACGACGACCGGTATGGTGCGTTGCAGCTCCTCGGCCACATCCACTTCGGCGGCCGAGGGTCGGGTCGACTCCCCGCCAACGTCGACAATCTCGGCGCCCTGGTCTGCGAGTTCCATTCCCCTGGCGATCGCCTTGCCGGTGTCGAGATGATCCCCGCCGTCGGAAAACGAATCTGGAGTCACGTTGACGACCGCCATGACCAACGGGTGGCGTTCGTAGCCGAGGCTGCCGCCCGACACTTTCCAGCGGACCGCCGCGTCCTGCCTCACTTGGGGAGACGCCGCCAGGTGCGCCACTACGGGTCGGCCCGACTGGCTGCGGCTATCCCTTCCCGTGTACCGGCAGCCTCCGGGGCCCGTATCCGCATCGATCCTTCCGAGTCGTGTTCCCACTGGGGCACATCGGCGAAGATGGTGGCCACCTCCGCGGCGTCGATGGTCTCCTTGTCGACCAGAACCTGCGAAATCCGGTCGAGCGCCGCCCGGTGGGCGGAGAGGATCTCGCGCGCCTCCTCATGAGCCTGGGTGATGAGCTTGCGCACCTCCTCGTCGATGATGGCGGCGACGTCGTCGGAGAAGTCCTGCTGACGGTTGTAGTCGCGACCCAGAAACACTTCACCTTCGGGCACGCCGTAGCGCATCGGCCCGAGGCGGTCGCTCATGCCGTATTCCATCACCATCTTGCGGGCGATGGCGGTCGCTTTCTCGATGTCGTTGGCGGCCCCGGTGGTCGGATCGACGAAAATCAGCTCCTCTGCGGTGCGCCCCCCCAACAGCATCGCGAGCTGGTCGACGAGCTCACTACGCCGCACGTGGTACTTGTCCTCCAGGGGGAGCGCCAGGGTGTAGCCGAGGGCGCGCCCACGGGGAATGATCGACACCTTGTGTATGGGGTCGGTGTTGGGAAGGGCGTAGCCGACAAGGGCGTGGCCTCCCTCGTGGAAGGCAGTGACCAGTTTCTCCTCCTCCGACATCACCCGGCTCCTCCGCTCGGGGCCGGCGACCACTCTTTCAATCGCCTCCTCCAATTCGGCCATGCCCACCACGTCGAGGTCTCGGCGCGCCGCCAGCAGGGCACCCTCGTTGATGAGGTTGGCCAGGTCGGCACCGGTGAACCCGGGGGTTTGGCGGGCGAGGACCGCCAAATCCACGCCCTCCGCCAACGGCTTACCTTTGGCATGCACCTCGAGGATCGCGGTACGTCCCCGCAGATCAGGACGATCCACCACTATCTGGCGGTCGAAACGTCCGGGGCGCAGCAGCGCAGGGTCGAGGATGTCGGGACGGTTGGTACCTGCGATGAGAATGACACCCTTGTTGATATCGAAACCGTCCATCTCCACAAGGAGCTGATTGAGGGTTTGCTCCCGCTCGTCGTGCCCACCGCCGAGTCCGGCACCGCGATGCCTGCCCACTGCGTCGATCTCGTCGATGAAGACGATCGCCGGCGCGTTTGCCTTCGCCTGCTCGAACAGGTCACGGACGCGGCTCGCCCCCACGCCCACGAACATCTCGACGAAGTCGGAGCCCGAGATCGGGAAGAAGGGGGCCTCGGCGTCCCCCGCACAGGCCCCGCCGCCGCCAC
>CAZIEQ010000059.1:0-10897 GCA_964538725.1 uncultured Acidimicrobiia bacterium
CGCCCCCGGGGCGAGGCGCCCCCCGGTGGCTGCGACGCGGAGTGCCCGGGGTGGGGATCGAACCCCCCCGCCCCACAGGGGGACGGCGGGGTTTAAGCCCGCCATGTCTTCCAGTTCCATCACCCGGGCGCGGCCCAGCTTACGTTTGGGCTGCCTCGCCGGCGAGCGCCCACAGCAGATCGTGTTCTGACACGGTCACCGAGCCTGTCCGCAACCTTCGCACCGCCTGCAAAGCGACGATGGCCCCACCCAGCAGCACCGGCGCCCGCCCCGGGTCCAGCGAGGGTATGCCCGCGGTTTCCTCCACCGTCATCGACGCCAGCCGTTCCACCTGGCGACCGAGAACCTCCACCTCCAGCTTGGTGCCGTGGACCACATCTGGGTCGTACGCGCCTAGGTCGAGGTGGATGGCGGCGAGCGAGGTGAAGGTGCCGCCCACACCGAGCACGGTGACGGGAGGGACGGCAACCTCGATGCGGCTCATCAGCCCGGCGACGTGACACATCGCCACCGTCACTTGGGCTTCAGCCGCAGGACGTGTGGGTAGGTGCCTCTCGGTGAGGCGCACTGAGCCGATGTCGATCGAGTAGGCGTCGCCGCTGCTGAAGGAGAACTCGGTGGATCCACCACCCACGTCGATGACCACCAGCGGCCGCCGCCAGCCTTCACCGGCCCCCCGGCGCGACATGTCTGCTTCTTCGGCGCCCGACAGCAGCCTGGGACGCACACCGAGCACCGCAGTGGCGCGTTCGAGGAACTCTTCGCGGTTGGCGGCGTCCCGTACCGCCGAGGTGGCCACTGCCACCGCGGTCGCTCCCTCTGCCGACGCCTGCTTCCCGTAGCGTGCCAGCACCTGGACCGTCCGCTCCATGGCGGAGTCGGTGAGGATGCCTGAGTTGTCGACACCTTCGCCCAGCCGGGTGACAGCGACGAGCCGCGTCAGCGGATGGATGCCGCCCGCGCCCGTGTCGGCGATGAGCAATCGCACCGAGTTCGTGCCGATGTCGACGGCGGCCACTTTCACCGGTGTGGCTCCCGCCATTGCGGATTCACCACCCATGTAGAGGCGGAGGCAACCACGCAGGGCCTGGCACAAACGAGAGGTTCCACATCACCGGCCACCATTGCTCCCACCGGGTTGTCGCCGCCTGCAGCATGATGTGCATAGTGGGCGTGGAGGCATTTGACGCCACCTTCCCTAATGCCTGCAACGCCGCCTTGGGGCCGCATGGCGACGTCGGGAGGCAGGTCAGCGTCGCGCTCCGCGGCGTAGGCCACATGTGCCTGCTCCATGCGGGCGGCCTCGTCTGCGTCACGCGCCAGGTATTCCTCGGCAGCGGCGATGCCCCCTCCGGATTCGACCCGGCCGAGCCGCTTGACAGCCAGCGGGCAGGTCAGCCAATACCGGGTAGGAAAGGGGGTGCCGTCGTCGAGCACCGGCGGCATTCTCACCACGACCGGAAGCCCCAGTCCACAGCTGGCCACCACCTCACCGTCGGCTCGGGTGATTCTGCCGATCTGAGCCGCGACGACATCCCGGTGGGAGGCGTCAGCCACCGGGTTCGAGATCGGCGCCCGTTATGAACCCCCACACGTTGTCCCACCATGAGCTGTCACCGGTGTCACGGGGAACGACCCGTGGCGGCGTCGGGAGGTCGGGCTCATCCCGGCCACCTTCCCACACGACCAGGTATTGGGTTTCTCCAGGCCGCGCCAGCCCGAATCGTTCCCTTGCCAGCCGTTCGATCTCGTCGGACGTCTGCAACAGGTCGACCTCCTCCTGCAGCCGGCGGTTTTCCGCGTCGAGGGCTTCCAGCTGTGTCTGTTTCAAGTCGACGACTCGTCGCTGGGCGAGGATTTGCCGGTAAGGAAAGATGCCGGCCAGCAGGATGGCGAGACCGACGAGGAGCAGCAGTGCAGGCCAGGCACCGCGACGCCGGCGGCGGATGCTCACCGCCCGGTCCTTGCAAAGGGTTGCCACCCGGCGTAGCGGGCGTGCCTACCGAGCTGCTCCTCGATCCTCAGCAGCTGGTTGTACTTGGCGGTCCGCTCTCCGCGGGCAGGGGCTCCGGTCTTCATCTGGCCGCAGCCGGTCGCGACGGCGAGATGGGATATGAAAGTGTCTTCGGTTTCCCCCGACCGGTGGCTGATCATGCGCCCAAAGCACGCGTCGGCCGCCAGATCGATCGTTTCCAGGGTTTCGCTGAGCGACCCGATCTGATTCACCTTGATGAGAATCGCGTTGGCCGCCTTCTCGGCGATGCCGCGCCGCAGAATGTCGGGGTTGGTGACGAATATGTCGTCGCCCACCACCTGTATTCGGGAGCCGACGCGGGCCGTCAGACCCGGCCACGCTTCCCAGTCGTCCTCGGCGAGCCCATCTTCGATGGACACGATGGGGAACTCGTCGGCCAGCCCGGCGAGATAGTCGACGACCTCCGTCGAGCCGAGGGCGCTGCCGTCCAGCCGGTAGGCGCCGTCGGCGTCCCGCAGTTCATTGGCGGCGGCGTCGATGGCAAAGGCGATTTCGTCGCCCGGTGAATAGCCGGCGGCCTCCACCGCTTCCAACAGCAACTCCAGAGCATCTCGGTTGGCAGCCAGGTCGGGGGCAAAGCCGCCTTCGTCACCAACGTTGGTCGCCAGGCCCCGCTGAATGAGGACCCGCTGCAGCTGGTGGTAGGTCTCCACACCTGCCGCCAGGGCCTCCCTGAAAGTGGGGAAGCCGCCGGGAACCAGCATGAACTCTTGGATGTCCACCGAGTTGGCAGCATGGGCACCACCGTTGAGGACGTTGAGACAGGGAACCGGCAGCAACCGGGCAGACGGGCCACCCAGATAGCGGTACAGGGGGAGACCGACGGCGGCGGCGGCGGCACGGGCCGCGGCCAGGCTGACGGCAAGGATGGCGTTGGCCCCGAGGCGAGCCTTGTTGGGAGTGCCGTCCAGGTCCACCATGGCCTGGTCGATCGCCTCTTGAGCGGTAGCGTCGACCCCCGCCAGTGCAGGCGCGATGGCGGTGGTGATGTGCTCAACGGCTCGCGTTACGCCCTTCCCGCCGTAACGGTCTCCGCCGTCTCGAAGCTCCACGGCTTCAAGCGCCCCTGTTGACGCCCCGGAGGGGACCGCCGCACGACCGAAAGCTCCGCCAGCGAGGAGAACTTCGGCCTCCACAGTCGGGTTTCCCCGGGAGTCGAGGACTTCGCGAGCCCGAATCGTTTCGATGACTGTCGTCAACCCGGGCCCTCCTTTGTGCAGCGTATCACGGGGCAGTAGCCGGTCTTCAGTTTTTCCGCGCAGACATCCGATGATCAGCGACTCAGGCTTCAGCCTTCTTGGCACGTTCCCAGCGTGCATCCATGTCGCCGAGCGTTAGGCCGTCGAGGGGACCTTCAGCCTCTACCTTCCGGAAACGAGCCGCGAACCGGTCACTGGCGGTGCGGACAGCCAGCTCCGGGTCGATACCGAGATGCCGGGCCAGGTTCACCACGGTGAACAGCACATCGCCCAGTTCGGCGTCGATGCCCTGTCCCGCCTTCACGGCGGCCCTCAGCTCTGCGAGCTCCTCGTCGACCTTGGCCTGCACCCCCGAAACATCCGGCCAGTCGAACCCGGTGGCAGCCGCTCTGTCCTGCAGCTCCCGGGCGCGGGCCAGGCCGGGCAGCGAAACCGGGACACCTTCGAGGACCGACCCCCGACCCTTTTCATCCTTCTTGATCTTCTCCCAGTTGGCGAGGACCTCGTCGGCTCCGCCCACTACCACGTCTCCGAATACGTGGGGATGGCGGCGGATCAGTTTGCGGCGCACCACCTCGGCGGCGTCTTCGAGGTGGAAGGCCCCCGCCTCCTCGGCCAGAGTCGCATGGAAGACGAACTGCAACAGGAGATCGCCCATCTCCTCCTCCACATCGGCGTAGGCGCCCCAATCAGGTTCACCTCCGGGGGCCGCGGCGGGGAGAGCTGCGAGAGCCTCGTATGCCTCGTAAGCCTCCTCCAGTAGATGGGGCAGCAGGCTGTGGTGGGTTTGGCGGCGGTCCCAGGGGCATTCCATCCGCAGCCTGCGACTCACGGCGACCAGCCCGGCGAAACCGTTCGGAGGCGGGTCGATGAACAAGCAGGTGCGCAGCCCGACGGTGACCGTGGGAAGCTCATCAAGCGCCACGACGGCTATCTGCTCGTCCGGCCCGGCGAGATCCGAGGCCACCGCAACCGGTGTCTCCGGTGCCAGCATGCGGTCCAGCGTCGACGCTACATCGGCGAGCACCAGCGGGGTGTCCACCTGGGCGATGACGGTCGGCAGGCGAAGGAGAAGTGGGTCGGGAAGGTTGCGGCCATCGAGGACGGTCAAGCCCGACGCCAGCGGATCCACGCCGAGACGTTCGAACAGCGCGTCCAGGAAGGAACGCCCGCCGGCCATCTCTACCACCACACCGGCAGCGGCGGCTTCCTGCATCAGGCGGGCCACGCTGGCCTCACCGACACGGGGGTGGCCGGGAACGGCATACACCACATCGCCACCACCCGCCGCATCGAGGACACGTTCCACCAGTCGCGCATAGACCGTCTCGAAGTCGTCCGCCGTCGCGTACAGGTCGTCTCCCGACTGCACAGGGCGAATCTCGGCAAGCCGGCGGGCGGCGGGATGATGCAACGTGCGGGCAACCACCGTCGCCTGTGGGTCTTCGAGCAGCCGGCGTGTCCCCGGGTCCAGATTGTCGAGACCGGCCGGGCCGAGCCCGACCACGGTGATCATGGCGTCTCCGACGCCTGATCCGGAGGCAGTATCCCCGGCCCGTCGGGGAACCATTCACCGACGGAAGGATCGACCGAAACGGCCGCCCCTCGCAGCTTCTCGTTGAACCACTTGACGAACTCCTGAGTCATGATGTCCTCCGGCACATACTGCGCAGAGTCGGCGAGGAGGTCATCGAGCGCCACCTCGGTACGGTCGTACACATCCAACACATGCCAGCCGAATTCGGTTTCAATCGGCCCGTATGACTCCCCGATGGGAGCGACCCTGGCGGCCTCGGCGAAAGCATCGACGAACCGGCTCGACGGCGAACATCCCAGGTCGCCGCCGTCCAGTGAATCGAGCGACACCTCGTCGGCGACGTCGGCGAATGCCTCCCCGGCGTTGATGCGGCTCTTGGCTGCGCCGGCTGCTTCTTCACTGTCGACGAGTAGATGGCGGATGCACACGATGGTGAACAGGTCGGGCAGGTCGTGCCAGATGGCTTCCAGGCGCACCGGGTCGACCTGAAGGCGGGAGATGACGTCCTGGCGCAGCAGTGAAGCCTCGACGTTGCGGCGCAGCATCGCTTCGGTGGCTCCGTCGACTCGCAGCAGATCCCCGACCGTCTGGCCCGACGATTCGAGGCTGCTGAGTAGCCGCTGCAGCTCGGAGTCCACCAGAGCCTGATCGACGACGATCCGGTATTCGGAGTCGGCGGCCTGATTGATCACCTCCTGGGCGATGACGATCATCAGATCCTGGCGGAACTCCTCACCCGCAACCGTGGCGTTGTCGCTCTCCCGGAGGTCGGTCACCGCCGACTGCAGTATCTCGACGCCGTTGACTTCCGCCACCGATCGGTCCGATGCCGAGCAGGCCGCGGCCAGCACGGCAACGGCGGCTACGAGCGACATGATCCTGCGCAAGTGAGCTCCTGTGGTGATGTGGGGTGGCGCACCCAGATGCGGGATCTTAGGCCCGGTGTACAACCTGCGAACGGGACGGCCACATCTCCTCCATGAACGCCAGCAGGCCGGCGGCGACATCACCCTCCGGCACTGGGAGGAACACCAGCCCTTCCGACGGCCGCAGCACCGCCGCCGGTGCCAGCCTCTCCAGCCGCACCTCCTGCGAGGCTGCCAGGGATACCGGCCCCAGCCTCACCTCGTCGCGAAGCTGCACGATTTCGCTGATTCCCACCCGCAGCGCCTCTACCCGCAGACGGGCAACAGCGGCCAGGTTCTCCGCCGCCAGAGGCAGCTCGCCATACCGGTCGCGCCATTCGGCAACGACTTGGTCGACTTCGGCCTGCCCGGCCGCCGCGGCCAGACGCCGGTAGGCCTCCAGCCGGGCGGCCTGTTCCACCACGTAGCCGTCGGGAAGGTGGGCGTCCACATTCAGGTCGATGCGGATCTCCGGCAGGGGGGGGCGCGGAGGTGGGGCTCCCCGTAGCTCGGAGACGGCTTCAGCCACCAGCTCGGCGTACAGGTCGACGCCGACTGCAGCGATCTGGCCAGACTGCACCTCACCGAGGATGCTGCCGGCGCCCCTGATCTGCAGATCGCGCATCGCCAAATCGAATCCCGACCCCAGATCCCCGTGCTCGGCTATTGCTTCCAGCCTCCGGTAGGCATCTTCGGCCAGCGCCTGGTCCGTGGGGTGGAACAGATATGCGTATGCACGCTGGCTGGAGCGTCCGACACGGCCCCGCAGTTGGTACAGCTGGGCCAGCCCGAGACGGTCCGCCCGTTCGACGATCAGCGTGTTTACCTGCGGCAGGTCGAGGCCTGATTCGATGATGGTCGTTGCAACGAGAACATCGTGCTCCCCGTTCCAGAAGTCGAGCATGACCTGCTCCAGCTCACCTTCGCTCATCCTCCCATGGGCGACGGCGTAGCTGGCATCTGGTACCAGGTTTCGCAACCTGGCGACAGCATGGTCGATCGACTGGATCCGATTGTGGACCCAGAAGACCTGGCCCTCGCGCAGCAGCTCGCGGCGGATGGCGGCGGCGGCGGCCTGCTCGTCGAAAGGCCCCACGTAGGTGAGGATCGGGTGTCGATCTTCGGGGGCGGTCCGGATGTGGGAAACGTCACGCACACCGGTGAGCGCCATCTCCAAGGTGCGGGGAATGGGTGTGGCGGTGAGGGTGAGGACATCGATCGACGCCCGCAGCTCCTTGATGCGGTCTTTGGCTGCCACTCCGAAACGCTGCTCTTCGTCGACGATGAGAAGACCGAGGTCGGCGAAGGCGACGTCATTGCTGAGGAGGCGGTGGGTGCCGATGACGATATCCACCGTGCCTTCTCCCAAACCGCCGACCACTTCTGCCTGTTCCCTCGGCGACAGGAAACGGCTCAGCATCTCCACCCGCACCGGATATGGGTCCATCCGTTCGCGGAATGTCTGATGGTGCTGCTGCGCAAGCAGTGTCGTCGGCACCAGTACCGCCGACTGCCGACCCTCCTGGACGCATTTGAAGGCGGCCCGCAGCGCCACCTCCGTCTTGCCGAATCCGACGTCTCCGAAGATGAGGCGGTCCATCGGCCGCGGCGATTCCATATCGCGTTTGGTGTCGATGATCGCGTCCAGCTGATCGGGAGTCTCCTCGAAGGCAAAGGCAGCCTCCATCTCAGCTTGCCACGGCGTGTCGGGGGGAAAGGCGTACCCGGCTGCACCGGCGCGGGCACGGTGCAGGGCGACGACCCGCTCCGCGACAACTGCCAATGC
This sequence comes from uncultured Acidimicrobiia bacterium, assembly GCA_964538725.1. Lineage (GTDB taxonomy): Bacteria > Actinomycetota > Acidimicrobiia > Spongiisociales > JAOTWH01 > CAZIEQ01. Next base: position 7,463 of record CAZIEQ010000059.1, read on the forward strand.
CCGCCTCACCCTGCCCCTCGTCTGCTCCCAGTCGGAGCCACCCATGCGCGATAGGCGAGGCGATTCCCCCCCGGAGTAGGGACGCACCGCAGCCAATTGGTCGGTGGGTACGTAGAGGCGATCTTCGCCGGCGTATGCGATCAGCAGATAGTCCCGCTCGACACCGCTGATGGCCCTGGTGACCAGGCCTTCGAAGCGCCCGATGCCGTGGTGGCGATGCACCACGTAACTGCCGGGGACGAGATCGTGGTACGAGTCGCCGCCTGACCTCCTGCCGGGCCGGGGACGGCGGTGCGCCCTCCTCCGCCCTGCGATCTCCCGCTCACCGAGCACCGCAACCGCGAGGTCGGGAGCAATGAAGCCGCGGTGAATGCCCACACCGAGCACCGCCGGGCCTGACTCCTCGAGTCGGTTGGGACGACCGGCGTGGAAGCCCGCCTCGCCCAGCAGCCGGGCGACCCTGTCGGCAGCCGGGTCACCGTCCATGGCAACAACCGGCTGCACCCCCCGCTCCCGCAATGCCGCCAGCGCGGTCGCCACCGATCGGGGATCGCCGGGTTTGGCGTCGAGGCCGCGCACGGCGACACCAACATCGCCGGGACCTGCAGCCGAGCCGGGCGCCTCGAGGACCGCTGCGGGCGGGGTGAGCGGCAGATACAACGTCGGATAGTCTCCGGCCGCCGGGGCCCGTTCGCCCCATGTCGGGGCGAGGGCTTCGGCGATCGAGCGTTCCTCGTCTATCAGCTCCTCCGACCGTTGCCGGGCACGCTGCGGATCGAATACCACTGCGGAAGCGCCGGCTGCTTCGGAGAAGAGCGTCGTAGCGGGGGCAAGCCACGGCATCCACGATTCCATGCCTGGGAACGACACTCCGTGGGCGAGCCTGTCCCAAGACGCCGACGCCCAAGGCTGTTCCTCCAATAGGCGTCGAGCGCCGTCGACCACGGCTCCTCCAGGTCGGAACTCGCGCGCCGGGAAGGCTTCGCATCTGTCGCAGGCATCGGTCGATCTCTGGTCGGCTGTGGCGAAATGACGCAGGTCATCGACCGCGTCGCCCCACAGGTCGATGCGCACCGGTGGCCCACCCTGGGCGGGATAGACGTCGATGACGCCACCGCGGACGGCGAACTCGGCACGAGCCTCCACCCGATCGGTGCGTTCATACCCGTACTCGGCCAGGCTGCCTATGAAGGCGTCGCGGTCCAGGTCGTCGCCGCGGTGGACGACGAGGGGCTCCACCGGCGACGGCGCCAGCCGCTGTACCGCAGCCCGCACCGAAGCCACCACCAGGGTGCCGGCGGCACCTGCCCGCAGCAGGTGGCGGGCGTTGGCGCGTCGTGCCATCGTCTCCGCGTTCGGTGAGATGTGCTCGAAGGGAAGGGTTTCCCAGGCAGGCACCAGCACCACGCGGGAGGTGAAGAGCGCGGCATCGTCGGCAAGCTCCTCTGCATCCCGCTCCCTGGGGACAACGGCAAACAGCGGCTCGTCGAGCTGCGACGCCATCCCGGCGGCTGCAAAGGCGCGCAGACCGGGAGGGATCACATAGCGGCCCGGAAAGCCGGGTGCCGGGTCGGGGCGCCACCGGTGGAGCAGAAGTGCGAGAGGAGGAGTCACCCCGTCAGCGCGCCAACGATCGAATCGACGAGGCGAACCGCGCGAAATACTCGATGCCTGAGACGACCGTTACCACGACGGCAACCAGCATCGCCCATTCGTCGAGGAAGAGAGGCCCCCAGGTGTCGGCGAGGCGCAGCATGGCGAGGCCCATGGCAGCGAATTGGATAGTGGTTTTGGTCTTGGCGATGAGAGAGGGGGGGACGTTGGACCCGTCGAGGGCGGCAATGCCTCGCAACCCGGTGACTGCTATCTCCCTGGCGACGATGAGAAACCCGGCCCATGCCCACACTCGCCCCACTTCGACGAGGGCGAACAGGGTGCCGGCGACGACGAGCTTGTCTGCAATCTGGTCGAGGAAGCCGCCCAGCACCGACGTGATCCCCCAGCGGCGTGCCAGGTACCCGTCGAGAAAGTCGGACACTCCGGCGATGAACAGCACCGCGGCTGCGACTCCGTAGCTGTGGTCGATACGGCCATCGACGAGCACCGCCGCCATCACAACGGGTACGAGGACGACGCGGGTCCAGGCGATGCGGTCGGGAATCGTGATGGTTGCCTACCTCCGGGTGGAATAGTACCGAGGCTCGGTGCCGGTGATCTGCGACCCGGGCGGCCATGCACGGTCTGTGGCGATCTGGTTCACACCCAGCCGTAGGTGCGCTCCACTGCCTTGCGCCACCGAGCAATCGCTGTCTCTCGTCGCCTGGCCTCCATCGAAGGTCGGTAACGGCGGCCCTCCTGCCACATGTCTGCCACCTCGTCGGTTCCTGACCAGAAACCGACCGCGATGCCGGCGGCGAACGCCGCCCCCAGAACGGTCGTCTCGACGATGCGGGGCAGCACCACATCCGCGCCGAGGACATCGGCTTGGAACTGCATGAGAAGCTCGTTGCCCACCATGCCGCCGTCCACCTTGAGCGCTTGCAGCGCAACACCAGCGTCGGCCTGCATCGCTTCGACCACGTCGAAGGTCTGCAGGGCTGCCGCCTCCAGGGTCGCCCGTGCAAGATGTGCTGCGGTAGCGAAGCGCGTCAGCCCGGCGATCACGCCGCGGGCGTCGTTTCTCCAGTAGGGGGCGAACAGCCCGCTGAATGCGGGCACGAAGTAGACACCGCCGTTGTCGGGCACCGCGGCCGCCAGCGCTTCCACCTCGGAGGCCGAATCGATGAGCCCGAGGTTGTCCCGCAGCCACTGGACGGCAGCACCAGCGATAGCGACCGACCCTTCCAAGGCATACTGGGCGGGCTCGCCCGTCAGCTGGTACGCCACGGTGGTCAACATCCCGTGTTCGGAGTGGACCGGCGTCCCCCCGGTGTGCAGCAGCAGGAAACAGCCTGTGCCGTATGTGTTCTTCGCCGTTCCCGGTGCGAAACATGCCTGCCCGAACATGGCTGCCTGCTGGTCGCCGAGGACACCGGCCACCGGCACCCCGGCCAGCACCCCGCCGGCTTCCCCGAACACACCAACGGAAGGCCGGATACGGGGCAGTGTCTCGACGGGAACGCCGATGGCATCGCCGAGACCCGGATCCCATTGCAGAGTGCGCAGATCCATCAACATGGTGCGGCTGGCGTTGGTGACGTCTGTCAGGTGGTTCCCGGTGAGCTGCCAGAGAAGCCAAGAGTCGATCGTGCCGAAAGCGAGTGAGCCGGCTTCGGCAGCAGCTGCCACCGCGCTCTCGTTGTCGAGCAGCCACCTCATCTTGGGCCCGGAGAAATAGGTGGCCAGGGGCAGCCCCGTCTGGGGACGGAAACGATCCATACCGGCGTCGCCGGCGAGCCGACGGCACAGGTCGTCGGTCCTCGTGTCCTGCCACAC
>CAZIEQ010000060.1:0-10709 GCA_964538725.1 uncultured Acidimicrobiia bacterium
CCCGGTGGACGCGTCTCTCATCGGGGACCGAGGGCCACGTGGGACGGTCTCGCGTTGGGCAGTCGACGCCTGCGCGCGCGCGTTGGGGCTGGCGATCGAGGCTTCCGCCGTCGACGCTTCAGGACAGGCGGCTGAGTTGCCGGCAGGCGCGGAGACATGGATTCACCGAGGCGTCGTGGTCGACGCGGAGTCTTTTGACGGCATTGACTCCCGATTCGCCACCCGCGGCGAGGTCCGGGAGGAAGCCGGGTCCGTCTGCCTGACCGCAGCGGGGGACCGGTTGGCCCGCATGGAGGCGACCGGGCATCCGATCAGCGGCGGGAAAGGTGTCATCACGCGCCTCACACTGAGCCGGAACGGCGTCGCCGCCGTCGGGTTGGCGGCTGCCTCCGCAGACGATCCGCTGTGCTGCCTTCTGATGCGTCCCGGAGCGAAGACGACGTTGATGCGGCGCAGCGGAGGTGGGGACACATCCCACTATCGCCACTCGACGCTCGATCATGCAGTGCAGGCGGGCGGCGCATGTGACGTGTTCTGGGGCCGGCTGGAAGAGATGCTCCATGTGGCGCTGTGGGATTCGGCCACCGCGACGAGCGGCACCGGCCGCTCCTTGACGGTGAGTCCACCGGCAACGCCGCATGTGTGTCACCTCTATGTGGAGACGGTCGCTGGAGAGGTGATGGTGGATCGAATGCTGTGGCTCGATGATGTGGAAGTCGCCTGATAGAGGCGTCCTGCACATAGATGTTGATCGGGAACCGGCTGCGGAGCACCTTCAGCGGTGAAGCATTGTTTCCGATAGGAGGGTCTATGCGACTTCGCATGCTCGCGTTGCTGGCGGTAGCTTCGCTTGCCGCCGCATCCTGCGGCTCCGACCCCGACGTTGCAGTGGAGGCACAGCCGCTCGCCTACGGCTACCTCGCCGGGCAGTCGCTGTCCTATGACTTCACAGTCGACATCGAGATGAGCGTCGACATGGACGTTCCTTTCAGTGAGCAGCCTCCGGGAAACATGGCGATGGAGATGTCACTCGACGGAATCCTCGACTTCACGGTGGCGGCCGGACCCGAGCCTGAAACCTTCGAGGTGGCAGTCGCCGGGCAGATCACCCATATAGGCGGCTTCTCCGGCACGCTCGATGGGGAAGAGATAACCGGCGCCGACCGTGCCCAGTTGGAAGCTTCGGTGCAGGACGCGGCCCCGATACCTTCACTGACGATGATCGTTGACGGCCACGGGCGTGTCCTCTCCGCGTCGATGTTGGGACAGGAACTGCCATTCGATGTCTTCGGCGACGGTGCCCTGGGTGGGGGTCTGTTCGGTTCCGGCGCGACCGGCTCGGGGCTGTTTGGACCCGAATTCCCTGCCGGTGCCGTCGGCGTCGGCGACTTTTGGACCAGCGACTACCACGAAGACGCCTTCGGTATGTCCATTGACGCCATGACGACGAGCGAGGTTGTCGGAGCCGAGACGATGGATGGCAGCACCGTGTTCGTCATCCGCTCCGTGATGACCCTCGACCCGGTGACGGTGTCACTCCTCGACATGATGCGGGCCATAGGCGGGCTGGATCCAGAGGGGCTGGCTGCATACGGAATCACCCCGGGCGACATCGACGAGATGCGAAATCAGATGGGCGCAGGCGACATGGTCTTGAGCCTGGTCATGGATCCGACCGTTACCACGACCTGGTTCGACCTCGAGTCGGGGATGACTGTGAAGGCGGAGAGCAGTGGAGCCGCCAACATCGCGATGAGCCTCCGCGACCCTGTCATGGGCAGCGGGATGGTCGACACCGTGATGCGGTTCGAGATAGCGGTGGAGCAGCGATAGCGGGCCCCGCTGCCGCTCCGGGTTCAGAAGAGCAGATTCGCCAGTTGGCGGCGGTATGTGGCGGTGAGTGGATGGCCGTCGCCGAGCACAGTGAAGATGTCCAGCATCGCCCTGCGGGCCTCGTCGACCAATGCCCCCTTGCCGGCCACCACCGCCAGAAGATGATCCAACGCTGGTTCGTACTCAGCATGTGTCGCCAGCGTGCGCGCCAGTTCGAGGCGGGTGGCGGCGTCTTCGGGATCCGCTGCCAGTTTCGCTTCCAGATCTCCAACGTCACCGCTGCGGTTGGCAGCGACCCGGGCCGCGGCCGCCAAACGCTGAACCTCGTCGGTTGCTGACAAACGGCCCAGGACGATGAGCGCCTCTTCGGTGTCGCCGCGGGCGATCAACAGAGCGGCGAGGCCGGTGCCGGCGTCGTGATGCGAAGCATCGCCGGCGAGAACTTCCCGATACAACGTTTCGGCGTGCGCAGAGTCACCGTCGAGGGTGGCGTCCCGGGCAGCTTCGACAGTCCGGTCAGCGGGTGACGGCAGCAGCTGGCCGATCCACTCCCGCACCGCTTGTTCGGACAGCGCCCCGGTGAAACGAGCCGCGGCCTGCCCCTGATGAAACCCGACCACGGTGGGGATGCTCTGCACGCCAAACTGGGCGGCGAGCTGCTGATTGGCATCTACGTCCACCTTCACGAGGTCGAACTCCCCGTCGTATTCGTCGGCCAGTTGCTCCAGTACCGGTCCCAACACCCGGCAGGGGCCACACCAGGCCGCCCAGAAGTCGACGACGACGGGTATCTCGTGGCTGCGCTGCAGCACAGCGGGGCCGAAAGTGTCCGAGGAGATGTCGCGAACGTTGCTCACCCCCGGCACGATAGCCCCAACCGGTAGTCTGGCTGCCCGGAGAGGAGGTTCACCATGCAGGCGCCGTTCGGGCAAGTGGTCACCGCCATGGTCACGCCTTTCGACGCGGCCGGTGCGGTCGACTACGGCCAGGCGTGGGCATTGGCCCGATTCCTGGTCGACAGCGGCTCCGACGGCGTGTTGGTGTGCGGTACCACCGGTGAGTCGCCGACGGTCAGCGACGATGAAAAGGCTGGACTGTTGCGCACGGTGGTGGAGGCAGTGGGCGGCGAAGCCAAAGTGCTCGCCGGCACGGGAACATACGACACCGCGCATTCGATCCACATGACCGAGCTGGCGGCTGCTGCTGGTTGTCATGGTGCCCTGGCGGTCACGCCTTACTATTCCAAGCCACCCCAGAACGGCCTGTTGAGGCACTTCACCGCCATCGCAGACGCCACCGACCTGCCGGTCCTGCTGTACAACATCCCCGGCCGCACCAGCCGTCGCATCGAGATCGAAACCCTTGCCCGCCTCGCCCGCCATCCACAGATCGCCGCGGTCAAGGACGCCGTGGAGGACATTGGATTCACTTCTCGTACAGTCGAGGCGGTGGGCGAGGACATGGCGGTGTACTCAGGATCCGACTACATCACTCTGCCCGTGCTCGCGGTGGGCGGTGTCGGAGTCGTGTCTGTGGCCAGCCACCTCGCAGGCCCCCAGATCGCTCGCATGGTGGCTGCAGCCACCTCCGGTGACTGGGTAGAGGCGCAGCGCCTGCACCACGCTCTGATGCCGTTGTTCGACTCGCTGTTCCTCGAGCCGAACCCAATCCCCCTCAAGGCCGGGCTCAACGCGCTGTGGGGGAAGGTCGGCGACCCCCGGTTGCCTTTGGTGCCCGCCTCTGACGAGACGCGGCGTCGGGTCGAAGATGCTCTCGGCCGGGTGCAGCAGATTTGAGCATCCGGGTCACCTTCCTGGGAGGTCTGGGGGAGGTAGGCCGCAACTCGGCAATCCTCGAAGTGGGAGGCCGGTTGGCGCTCATCGACTGCGGCCTCATGTTCCCCGAGGACGACATGCTCGGGGTCGACCTGGTATTGCCCGACTTCTCCTCGGTATTGGAACGGGCAGCAGACCTGACTTGTGTCGTGTTGACTCACGGCCATGAGGATCACATCGGGGCGCTCTCCTACCTGCTTCGTGACGTCGCCGTACCCGTGTACGGATCGCCGCTCACGCTTGAGCTGGCGCGCTCCCGTCTCGAGGAGATGGCGATCGAAGCCGATCTGCGGCCCGTCGGCTACGGCCCCTGGGTGGATGAGGAGCCGTTTCGCTTCCAGCTGCTCCAGGTCAGCCACTCGGTTCCCCACGGTGCCGCAGTCGCCTTCGACACTCCGCAGGGAATCGTTCTCCATTCGGGTGACTTCAAACTCGACCCGACGCCGGTGGACGGCCATCCCACCGACCTGCCCGCATTTGCCGAGCTTGGCCGCCGTGGCGTACGGCTGCTGCTGGCCGACTCGACCAACGCGGAGCGTTCCGGATTCGTGCCGTCGGAAACTTCGCTGGCACAGCCGCTCTACGAGCTGATCATCGAGAGTCAGCGCAGGGTCGTGGTGGCATGTTTCGCCAGCCATCTGCACCGGGTACAACAGGTGGTGAATGCAGCTGTGGATGCGGGCCGCTACGTGGGGTTCCTCGGCCGTTCCATGGTACGCAACGTCGACATCGGTGAACGTCTCGGTGTCCTGGAAGTACCCGACGACCGGTTGCTGCCGCTGGAGGAGCTGCTTGCCCTCGACGCCAAGGACACGTGCATCATCTCCACCGGGTCACAGGGCGAACCGTTCGCTGCGCTGTCACTGATGGCGTCGGGGCAGCACCATTGGGTGACGCTGGAGGAGGGTGACACCGTGGTCATCTCGGCGACGCCCATCCCGGGGAACGAGATCAAGGTGTCGCGGGTCATCAACGGGCTCATTCGCAAAGGTGTCACCGTCCATCACGGCCGCAACGCCAGGGTGCATGTCTCGGGCCACGGTGCTCAGGAAGAGCTGAAGACGTTTCTCAACATTGTCCGTCCGCAGGCGTTCGTACCCGTTCACGGTGAATACCGGCATCTCGCAGCCCACGCCGCGCTGGCCTCGCGCATGGGTGTGCCCAACGTCGTGGTGTGCGAGGACGGCGACGCGGTGGTGTGTGACGGTGAATCGACCCGCCGGGAACGCAACGCCGTACCCGCCGGCTACGTATACCTGGATGGGGACGCGGTGGGCGACGTGGCCCGCGGTGTGCTGCGCGACCGCCGCCACCTCGCCGACGACGGTGTGGTCGCGGTGACCGTCGGTGTGGACGGTCGCAGCGGGGAAATCGTCTTCGGTCCCGACCTGGACTCACACGGCCTGTCTGACCAGCCCGGCGACGTGCTCGCCAGCGCCGGGGATGCCATCGTCTCCCGGTTGGGCCGGATGGCAGTCAAGGGAGTCGACATGGCCGGTTTCCGAAACGCGGTCCGGGAGGAAACGGTGAGGGTCATCCGCGCCCGGACTTCCCGCCGCCCTGTGGTGTTCCCGATCGTCGTGGAGCTGTAACGGGCCGGCGGATGCGATGGGGGGTCGTTGCCGTTCCCGGTTGCCCGGCTAACCTGACTACCCCATGCCGACACGGACGCCCACCCGCAGGGGAGCGGGGCGGAGACGGGTGTCCACCAGAAAACCCAAAGAGTCCCGGCGGTTCTCGCTGGCCCGCATCCGGGACGCATTGAAGCGGCGCATCGGCCGCCAGTCGAGTGACGTATGGGGTGTCTTGCTCATCGTCGTCGGCGTAGTTCTCGCCCTGTCCCTGGTGGACGCCGCCGGACCGCTTGGCAGGTTGGCCGCCTCTTCGATGAAGCTCCTTTTCGGACTGTGGGCATACGCGGTTCCGGTGCTGCTCGCCGCGGTCGGCAGCCTGGTCGTTGCCGCTTCCGGTCGTCGAGACATCGGCAGGGTGGTGGTCGGGCTGACGGTGACCTTTGTCGGTTCCCTGGCCTTCTTCCACTTGTTGACGGGTACAGTCTCCCTGGCACGCAGCGTCGATCTCGTCAGGGAGCGAGGCGGTGCGGTCGGTTCTCTGCTGGCATTTCCACTGCGTCGCGTGGTGGGTTTCTGGGGTGCCTTCGTCGTTCTGGTCGCAGTGACCGCGGTGGGGACTCTCACTCTTACCCGAGCCACCATCAGGGACTTGGGATCGACGTTGCTCCACGGGTGGAAGGCGCTGCGTGGCTTCGCCGGCCGGACACGAAGTGCCCGTTCCACCAAGCCGACGGTGGTGCGGGGGGCGACGGCAGCCGTACGCGATACACAGGAACCCCCAAGGCCCAAACCCACCGCGCCGCCACCGCGGCCCCCCAAGTCGTCCCCCGACGCCAAGAACACCAAGCCTCGGCATCGAAGACCCCCTATCCCCGAGCCGAAGACGGGTGAGGGCTACCGGCTGCCGCCGCTCGAGCTGCTGCGGCGTGGCAAGACCGAAGGCCACAGCCGGCGGGTGTTGGAGCAGACGGCGGCCGATCTCGAGGCCACCATCGTCGAACATGGCGTCGACGCCCGCCTCACCCGCATCGTGCCCGGACCGACGGTCACCCGCTACGAGATCGAGCTGGCTCCTGGTGTCAAGGTCTCCCGGGTGACGAGCCTCGCCTCCGATATCGCATACGCGCTGGCCACACCCGATGTGCGGCTGCTCGCCCCTATCCCAGGCCGCAGCGCCATAGGTGTGGAGGTTCCCAACCGCCGCCGCCATCTGGTGACTCTGGGGGACGTGTTGGGATCACCAGAGGCTCGAGCTGCACAGCAGCCATTGGCCGTAGGCCTCGGCGCCGACATCAGTGGCAACCCGCGGCTGCTCGACCTGGCGGAACTGCCGCACGTCCTCATTGCGGGAGCCACTGGGGCCGGCAAGTCGTCCTGCATAAACGCCATAGTCACTTCCTTGATCATGCGGACCCACCCCGACGATGTGCGCCTCATCCTCGTCGACCCCAAACGGGTCGAACTCGGCCAATACAACGGGGTTCCTCATTTGCTGACCCGGGTGATCACCAACCCGAAGAAGGCGGTGGATTCCCTCGAATGGGCGGTGGGGGAGATGGAGCGGCGTTACGAGCTGCTGGCAGAGGCGGGGGTGCGCGACATCATCTCTTACCGCGAGCACCGCGATGCAGGTGCCCTCGACGCGGAGGCATTCGACAGGTTCCCCTACATCGTGGTGGTGGTCGATGAGTTGAACGACCTGATGATGGTCGCCGGCAAGGCCGTTGAGTCCGCAGTCGTGAGGCTCGCCCAGATGGCACGGGCGGTCGGTGTCCACCTCGTGTTGGCCACCCAACGCCCGTCGGTGGACGTCATCACGGGCGTGATCAAAGCCAACATCCCGTCCCGCCTTGCCTTCTCGGTAGCGTCGCAGACCGACAGCCGGGTGATCCTCGACCAGGTGGGTGCCGACAAGCTGGTCGGCCTTGGAGACATGCTGGTTGTCACCGCCCGGGAACCGCGCCCGGTCCGTATCCAGGGCTCGTGGGTGACCGAGGAGGAGATCCATTCCGTGGCCGAATGGGTGCGCCAGCAGCGGAAAGCCGAATACAAGGCGGAAACCCTCGTTGCCCCGGTGCCCGAAGGCGGCGGAGCTGGAGAGGATTTCGAAGGTGAAGACGCAGAGATGATGCGTGAAGCCCTCGACCTGATCGTGCGGTCACAGCTCGGTTCGACGTCGATGCTGCAGCGCAAGCTGCGCATCGGGTTTGCCCGCGCCGGGCGGGTCATGGACATTCTGGAGCGCCGCGGGATCGTAGGCCCCTCCCAAGGGTCGAAAGCCCGTGAGGTGCTGGTAACCGTCGAGGAGCTAGACGAGATTCTCGGCGTCGGCGTCTAGACCCTCCGCTGCTCGCCCGCCGGCATGCTTCGGTTCACCGTTACCCTCGTCCCGCTCATGGAACCTCACCAGATCCTCGCCCCAGACGGCACGCTCAAAGGGGAGCCCCCTTTCGGATTGGAGGAGGCGATGCGCCTCTATGGCGCCATGGTCACCGGCCGCGCCTACGACCGGAAATCGTCGGCCTTGCAACGCCAGGGACGGCTCGCCACCTACTCGCCGCTGGAGGGTCAGGAGGCATCCCAGATCGGGGCGGCAGCTGCGCTGCGTTCCGACGACTGGCTGGTAGCCACCTACCGCGACGCCGCCGCCATGTGGATGCAGGGATGTCCCTGGGTGAATCTGGTGTTGGGGCGCACCGGAGACGAGAGGGGAGGTGCCGTGCCGCCCGACGTGCGCGTGCTGCCGCCTTCGATAACGGTGGGAGCCCACATGATCCATGCCGTCGGGCTCGCCTGGGCCGAGCGCCTGCACGGTACCGACGCGGTCGCGATGACGCTCTTCGGTGACGGGGCGACATCCGAAGGGGACTTTCACGAGGCGATGAACTTCGCAGGTGTCTATACGACACCGACCGTCTTCGTCTGTCAGAACAACGGATATGCGATCTCGCTGCCTCGGGAGAGACAGACTGCGTCGGAGACGATCGCCCAGAAAGCAGATGCCTACGGGTTCGGCGGTGTCGTCGTCGACGGCAACGACATCATGGCGGTGTTCGCAGCCGCCGCAGACGCGGTCGCGCGGGCCCGTGAAGGCGGCGGTCCCACCTTGATCGAAGCCGTCACATATCGCAGAGGCCCGCACACCACGACCGACGATCCGGGACGTTACCGCAGCATGTCCGAAGCGGAGGCGTGGGAGGAATGTGATCCGGTACTTCGCATGTGCAGGTACCTGCGGGCGGCAGGCCGCTTGTCGGAGGAGGAAGATGCCGCCATCGAAGCCGCCGCCTCCGCCGAGATCGAAGCCGCAGTTGCCCAAGCCGAGGCGACACCTCCTCCGGGTGGGGATGACATCTTTGCCGCCGTGTTCGCCCGCCCCGGACCGGTTCTGGAAGGCCAGCGACGCCGTCTCCTCGAAGAGCGGGAGGCCGGTCGGTGAGCGAACGCACCCTTGCCCAGGCCATCAACATGGGGCTGCGGGAGGCGCTGAGCTTCAACGACGACGTCATGCTGCTCGGTGAGGACATTGGGCGCACCGGAGGCGTGTTTCGCATCAGCGACGGTCTGCTGGACGAGTTTGGCCCCGAGCGGGTGGTCGACACACCGGTGGCCGAATCCGGCATCGTCGGAGCCGCCTTCGGACTTGCGGTCGGAGGCTGGCGGCCCATCGCTGAGATCCAATTCCTCGGCTTCGCCTACCCGGCATACGACCAGATAGTCAGCCACGTCTCACGGATACGTAACCGTTCGAGACACCGTTTCACCGCTCCGCTGGTCATCCGTATCCCTCACGGCGGCGGCATCGGGGCGGCCGAGCACCACAGCGAGTCGACCGAGGCCATCTTCGCGCACACCCCCGGCCTCAAGGTCGTCGTTCCTTCCAACCCTGTGGACGGGAAGGGCCTGCTTGCAGCAGCCGTCGCCGACCCCGACCCGGTTGTGTTCCTGGAGCCGATTCGCCTCTACCGGTCGGTCAAGGCCGAAGTCACCGACGATCCATACGAGGTCCCTTTGGGACGGGCATCGGTCGTGCGCCACGGTGACGACGTGACCCTGATCGGTTGGGGAGCCGCCATGCGTGACATCGGGCGAGCGGCTGACCGGCTCGCCGCCGAGGGCATCGACGCCACAGTCGTCGACGTGCGCTCTCTGGTCCCCTTCGACGCGCCTACCGTCATCGACGCAGTGCGGGCCACCGGGAGGGCGGTAGTCGTGGCAGAAGCTCACCGCACTGCCGGCTTCGCCGCCGAGGTGGTGGCCACCATCCAGGAGGAGGCTCTCTACTCGCTGCAGGCGCCGGTCGCCCGGGTAAGCGGCTGGGACACGGTCGTGCCTCTGAAGAGGGCCGAGAGACACTACATCCCTGACCCGCAACGCATCGTTGGCGCGGTGCGCCGCACTTTGGAGGCTTGATGGCGTTCGAGTTTGCTCTCCCCGACATCGGCGAGGGCCTCGCCGAAGCCACCGTCGTCCGCTGGCTGGTGCAGGTCGGGGAAGAGGTCAGCCTCGACGCTCCCATGGTCGAGGTGGAGACGGACAAGGCGGTGGTGGAGATTCCTGCCCCCCGTGCCGGGATGCTCCTTCACCATGGGGTCGCTGCAGGGGAAATCATCCAGGTGGACGAGTTGCTCGCCGTCATCGGCGAGCCTGGTGAGTCATGGACTCCACACGCGTCACCATCCCCACCCGCCACCGTCGATGCAGCCCCGATCGTGGGGACGCTGCAGGACACCGCGGACGTGCACGTCCCCGGTGTGGAGGCACTGCCCTCCGCCCGTAAGCTGGCCCGCGACCTCGGTGTCGACCTCGAGATCGTCGCCGGTTCGGGTCCGGGGGGACGCATCGTCCCCGCCGACGTGGAAGCAGCAGCAGCTGCAGCCGGCGGTGGCCCGGTGGAGGCGGTGAGGCTGTCCCCAACGCGGCGTCGCATCGCGGCGAACATGGAGCGCAGCTGGCGGGAGATTCCCCATGTTGTCACCTACGGTGAGGCCGACGCCACCCCGCTGCTCGAGGCGCACTCTCCCCAGGTTCCCCTGGAGGCGCATCTCATCCACGCGGTGGCGCCGTTGTTGGCGGCGTTTCCCGAATTCAACGCCACGCTGGCGGGCGACCGTCTTCTGCTCCACAAGCACTTTGACATCGGGTTGGCCGTCAACACTCCCGACGGGTTGCTGGTTGTGGTCATTCGGGGAGCCGCAACCCGCGACGTCCCCGATCTGGCGGAGGAGGTGAGCCGGCTTGCCATCGCGGCCCGGGATCGGACCGCCACCCCCGACGACCTGCGCGGCGCAACCTTCACCGTTTCCAACATCGGTGCCGTCGGCGGCGGCTACGGCACGCCGCTCATCCCCTACGGCACGACGGCCATCCTCTCGGTGGGACGGGCCGACCCCCGGCCGGTGGTTGCGGGCGATTCCATCGTCGTCGGGGGGGGGTTCCCCCCCCGCCCCCCCCACCCCCCCCACGG
>CAZIEQ010000061.1:0-10686 GCA_964538725.1 uncultured Acidimicrobiia bacterium
CTGTGAGCTTCTGCGAGACGCTCGTCAGGCCGCTGCGGATTATCTCCGGCAAGCGGGTGAGATTGAGAGGCTGCGGCGGCACTTAGGGGGACCCGTTTGGTTGCCCCCCTGCCCCGGCGTCCGGTTCGGACGCCACAGAGTCGAATCCCGGCTAGGTGGCAGGCCGCTTGAGGGCGACCGTCCTCTGCTCCGGACGGAGCTGGCCGTAATCGAAGCCGGGCGGGTTGTGATGCAGATATTCCACCCGACCGGCGTGGGATCCTGCAAGGCCGACGGCCGCCAAGGAGGCGGCCGTCGACTCGGGCTAAGACGGGAGGTAGGAAGGCTCCTCCGTTCTCAAACTCGTATCGGCGTCCGGGTCCACCTACTTGAGCCCTAATCTCGCCATTCGGATGGAGTTGCTGGCACACCTGCGCGTCCACGCCCTTTGCACCGACGGGCCGTTCACGTTGCGCTCTGGGGCGGTTTCGGAGTGGTATGTCGACGCCCGCCAGACGACTTTCGACGGCGCCGGTGCCCGCCTTGCCGGTGAAGCGGTGCTGTCGCTCATCGCCGATGATGTAGTGGCCGTGGGTGGCATGACGATGGGTGCCGACCCGATTGCGGTGGCGACGGCTCTCGTGGGTGGCGACGCCGGGCGTCCGCTGCGGGCATTCTCCGTACGCAAGGTGGCAAAGGACCATGGCGCCGGCGGTAGGGTCGTTGGGCAGGTTGGTACCGGAGACGTCGTCGCTGTTCTCGAAGACACGACGACGACCGGGGAGACCTTGTTGGAAGCCGCAACCGTGCTGCGATCTGCCGGTGCCGTTGTGCGCCAGGCGATTGCCATTATCGACCGTAGTGAGGGTGCCGCAGCGCGCCTTCTCGCACGACATGGCATTTTGTTGCATTCCCTGTTCACTCCGATGGATCTGGGGGTGACATGACGGTGACCGTGACCAGATCGAGTTGGCTCCCCGCTCTGGGAGCGATCATCGCCATCCCACTTCTCATCATGGCGGTCGACCTGGGATTGACCTATCGCATCTTCCCTTCACCGCAGGAGGACGATGCGGGGACGCTTACTACTCAGGGCCGCAGCGAACGCCGAGCCGACATCGTATGGGCGGCGGGGCTGGGTGTCGTGGGAGTCGTCCTCGCCGCAGGGTCGCTGCGCGAGTTGACCAACCCGCGCACCATCGTGTCCGCGGACGAAGACGGTCTGCGGCTCGATATCGGACCACGGGGAAGCCGGCTGGTGACGGTGCCCTGGACGGAAGTGGTGTCGGTGAAGTCAAAGCGGGTAGACGACGATTTCGGGAGGCATCCTGCTCTGGTGGTCGAAACAACCTCTGCTGAGGGAATGCCGGTCCGGGTGCGCGGTGCCCACCGTGCCGGCAACCTCATGGAGGTGGATGCCGAGTCATGGTCGCTTCCGGTGCACGAAGTGGCTGATGCTCTCAACTCGATAGCGCATCGGGTTCGTCGGGCGGCCGGAGAACAGCGGTGAATGCCATCCCTGTTGGGGCGCACGTCCTATCCGCGGACCCTCTGGCACAGGCTGCAGCATGTAGTGCACAGGCGTTGCAGTTCTTCCTGTCACCGCCGCGTTCCTTCAAGAAGCCGGCTCCCCGCCCCGACGCTGCAGAGCTGGCGAGTGCCGCTGTGCCCATCTATGTCCATGCCCCCTATCTGATCAACGTGGGCTCGGGTAACAACAGGGTCCGTATCCCGAGCCGTAAGATCCTCGCCGATACGGTGGTAGCGGCGGCGGCCGTGGGGGCGGCCGGCGTGGTGGTTCATGGTGGCCAGCTCGACGACTCCGGCGACTTCTCGGTTGCTGTGGTGCGGTGGCGCAAGGCCCTGCAAGCCTTCGACGTACTCGTGCCCGTCCTCATCGAGAACACGGCGGGGGGAGACAATTCGATCGCTCGCCGGATAGATGCCTACGGAGCTCTTTGGCAGGGGATCGGTGATTTGAACGTGGGTGTGTGCCTCGACACCTGCCACGCCTGGGCAGCCGGGGAAGATCTGGCGACGGTCGTCGGGCGCCTACAGGCTGCCACCGGTCGCGTGGATCTCGTCCACTGCAACGACTCACGCGACCCCAACGGATCGGGTCGGGATAGGCATGCCAATCTCGGCAAGGGGGAAATACCGGGTGAGATGCTGGCTGCGGTGGCGGCCGAGGCGGGGTGCCCGGTCATAGTCGAGACTCCAGGAGAGGCCGCGGATCACACGGCCGACATCGCCTGGCTGCGGGCACGGTTGTGACGCCGGGAGACGGGTCTGCGTAGCCGGCAACCCTTTCCGCTACGTCCCGGCGACGAACTCCCGGACCATGCGGCCGGCCTCGGCGTCTGGATACTGAACGGGTGGGCTTTTCATGAAGTAGGCGGCTGGACCTATCAGGGGACCGCCAACGCCGGCATCTCGGGCGATCTTTGCGCACCGTACTGCATCGATTACCACACCGGCCGAGTTGGGACTGTCCCAGACCTCCAGCTTGAGTTCGGCGTTGAGGGGGACGTCTCCAAAAGCGCGGCCCTCGATACGTATGTATGCCCACTTGCGGTCGGTGAGCCAAGGGACATGGTCGGACGGGCCGATATGGATGTCATCGTCGGCGAGGGTGCGGTCGATTTGAGAAGTCACGGCCTGGGTCTTCGAGATCTTCTTTGACTCAAGACGCTCCCGTTCCAACATGTTGCGGAAATCCATGTTGCCGCCGACGTTGAGCTGACTGGTTCGTTCCACAGTGACACCACGTTCTTCGAACAGGCGGGCGAGCGTTCGATGAACGATGGTGGCGCCCACCTGGGATTTGATGTCGTCACCGATGATTGGTACTCCGGCTGCGGTGAAGCGCTGCGCCCACTCGGGGCGGGAGGCGATGAACACCGGGATGCAGTTGACGAAGGCGACACCGGTCTGGAGACATGCTTCGGCATAGTGGCGGATCGCCTCCTCCGAGCCGACCGGCAGGTACGCGACGAGGACGTCGGCGCGGCTTTCGATGAGGGCGGCGGCAACGTCGACCGGCTCCGCCGGCGACTCCTCGACCTCGTCGCGGTAGTAGCGGCCGAGGCCATCGAGGGTGGGGCCTCGCTGTACGGTGACTTCCAGATCGCCGAGGTCCGTGAATCGGATCGTGTTGTTACGCCCGCTCCACATCGCCTTGCTGATATCAACCCCAACCTTGGAAGCGTCGACGTCGAAGGCGGCGACGAACCGGACGTCGCTGACGTGATAGGCACCGAGCCGCACGTTCATGAGGCCGGGTACGACCTCATCGTCGGCGGCGTTGCGGTAGTACTCGACGCCTTGCAGCAGTGAGTTGGCGCAGTTGCCAACGCCGGCTACAGCGACCCTTACTTCACTCATGACCTTCCCTCTCTCCAGCGACAAGGCAGCTCCTGGGAGGTGCCGGATGACATCAGAACCGGGAACGGGAAACTGCCGGCAGTCCCGCCCGCCCCGCTATATCGGATCGATATATAGCGGCTCGATGTATGGGTTGGCAAACGCAACTGCCACCGTTGCAGGTGGCTGGGCCTCAAGCTTGCGGCGCAGTGACCCGACAATGACTCGAGTAACGAGGTCCGATGCGAGAACTTGCAGAGATCCCCCCGGCTGCGAGCCCACATGCAGAGCACTACCAGCGGTTGGCGGCTGTGGATCTCGGAGGCGGGGAGCGGCCCGGGAGGACCGCCGAGCTGATAGTCGATGCCGCCGTGGAGTTACTCCATGCAGATGCTGGTGCGGCGGTGCTGTTGTGGGATGCACCCGACTCCGTGGGGCGAGTCGCCGCCTGCAGCCTCTCCTGCGATGGGAGCCATCTACCCGGCGCAGCCGCCGTGCAGGCGGTGGCGAGGAACGGTGAACCCTGGCATGCGACAGGAGCATTCGCGGGGCAGTCGGGGATTCTGGCGGGCAGCGTTGTCGCAACGCCCTTGCGAGATGAGGGAATAAACGGGGTGTTGGTCGTTGCCCGCTACGACACCGCCGGGTTCGAGGAAGACGCCGAGTTCGTGGGCATATTCGCTGAACGGGCGGCGGCCGCCCTGTCGACGGCACGTCGACTGGCAGGCACGGCAGCGAACCGGGAACGGTTCGAAGTACTCGCGTGGGTGGCCAATGCGCTCATCGCTGTTGGAGACCTGGACGATGTGCTGGGGGCGGTGGTCGAGGGGGTTGCGGCTGCTCTGGTCGCAGACCGAGTGTTGCTGACGGTTGAACCGCGACAAGGTAGCCGAAGGGTGATGGTCGGTGGGCTTGCCGACGCCGACACGGACCTCAACGACACTCTGGGCGGGCAAGGTCTGGATACTTGGGTGGTGAGGCACGGCCGGGTGGCCGCACTGCGGGGCGGCATGGATGACGATCGGGAGGGCGTTCCAGGTCTGCGAGCCACCATCGGCTGTGCTCGAGGTCCTGCGGTTGCCGCGCCGGTCGCATTCGGCGACGCCCGCTTGGGCATGCTGGCTGCTTTCCGCGTGGAAGGCGCACCCGACTTCGACGATGCCGAGGTCGACCTCGTGCTTGCGGTGGCCGGACAGGCCGGGGCCGCCATCGACCACGTTCGGCTGAGCAGTGCCAGAGAGCAATCACTCATGTCGACAAAAGCTCTGTACTCGGTGACACAACTCCTCAACGCCTCGGAGAGCGAGGAGGAGATGATGCAGACGGGGTCCGACGGTGCACTCGAAGTGCTGCCGGCGACTCATGCCACATTCGCCGCGGTGGATCTCGTTGATCGGCGCACGGTCTCGGCGGCGGCATCCGGCAGGGGGGGGCCGTCGTTCTCCACGTTTCAAGACATCTGGCGGTCACCGGCAGGCCGGGTGCTTCGGACGGGAGCCGCAGTCCGCAGCGACGACGATGAGTTCGGAAGCTGGATGGCCGCACCGCTGAAGGTGCATGGCCGTATTCTCGGCCTTGCGGTGGCGGGCCGCGAGGCACGTGAGGACGGATTCACCGGAGAGGATGTGGAGCTGTTCTCGTCGCTCGTGTCCCAGGTCGCCCTTTCGGTCGACAACCTTCGCCACATCGTCGAAGTGCAGCATCTGGCCGACACCGACGACCTGACCGGGCTCTTCAACAGGCGATCATTCGACGAACGGGCCAGCCTGGCCTTCCGTACTTCGGTCCGTTTGGGAACCGCCGTCTCTGTCATGATGTTCGATGTCGATCATTTCAAGAGGGTGAACGACACCTACGGCCATGCCGTTGGTGATCGGGTGCTGCGCCGCGTTGCCGCTGCCGCCAAGAGCACCTTGCGTGACGTCGACGTCCTCGGCCGCTACGGGGGTGAGGAGTTTGCCGCGGTGCTTCCCGCCGCTGATGGGGAGGCGGCGGCGGCGGTTGCGGAGCGGCTACGTGCGGCCATCGCAGCCGTCGAGGTGGATACGAGCCGGGGCACGGTCACGGTGAAGGTGAGCGCAGGAGTGGCGGCTCGGGTCGATGAGGCAGGGTTGCAGCCAGTGTTGGAACGGGCTGATGCGGCCCTATATGAAGCAAAGCGCGGCGGTCGGGATCGGGTAGTCACCGGCTGACAGCCCAGAGTTAGTAGCCGGTGCCCAGCTTACGGTGGTCCCAACTCACCGTGCGTTCGGGGATGACGGTCACCACGGTGTTCTTCCCGGCGAATGAGGCGAATGCACGCCGTACGGCCACTCGATCGGTCGTGCCCAGCGGATGGCGTTGGGCAAGGGCGACGTAGATGTCGAGCACGCGATCGGGGTCGGTGGATAGTTCAGCTCGCCCTCGGATGGCCACTCCCCGCAGTTCGTTGTAGGCGGTGCCATCCTCGGCAAGGACGGAGAGGCGAGGATCGCGCTGCAGATTGCGGATCTTCTGCGATTTGGTGAAGGAGCGGAATACAACTCGCCCACCATCGAGCACATACCACATGGTCACTATGTGCGGCCAGCCTCCCGGGCTCAACGTGGCCACCTGCAGTTTGCGAGGAGCGGCCAGGAACTCGATTACCTCGTCTGGTGTCATCGATGTGTCGCGGCGGGCCATACCGCAACACTACGGAAGGCATCACAGATGCCGAGCACTCCTATCCGTTGTACAGTTGAGATACGGCTTAGGCCGGGTCGACCCGAAGCGGCGGCCCAGGCCGTACAGAGCCGGTAACAGAATGTCGCAGCGACGATCCCCCAACCATCTGGTGGGGAGAGAGGAGCATCACATGCGGGACAGGGTCACTGCACCGGCCATCCTCGCTCGCAAGGGCGGGCCCAAGATTCGCATGATCACCGCCTACGACGCCCCGACGGCACGCATTGCAGACAGAGCCGGGGCCGACATCATCCTCGTTGGGGACTCGGTGGCGAACGTAGTGTTGGGCTACGACGACACCCTGGCAGTCACCGTCGACGACATGGTGCATCACACCGCAGCAGTGGCTCGCAGCGATCCACGCGCGCTGGTTGTCGGGGACATGCCGTGGCTGAGTTACCACATGTCGATCGACGCTGCCGTTGCCAATGCCGGCCGGTTCGTCAGAGAAGGCGGAGCCGAGGCGGTCAAGCTGGAAGGTGGGCGGAAACGGCTGGAGGTGATCGAAGCCGTGCTCGGTGCCGAAATCCCGGTGATGGGCCATCTCGGCCTGACACCGCAGTCGGTGCACGCCATGGGCGGCTACCGGGTGCAGGGGAAGGCACTCGCAGCGGCCCTGGAGTTGATCGAAGATGCCAGGACACTGGCTGCTTCTGGCGTGTTCTCGCTGGTGCTCGAAGGCGTCCCCGATGTGGTGGCCCAACTGATCACCAAAGAGGTTGCCGCGCCGACGATAGGCATCGGGGCGGGGGTGCATTGCGATGGGCAGGTGCTGGTGTTCCACGACGTCCTCGGTTTGGGTGAAGACCGCCAGTCGAAGTTCGTGCGGCGCTACGCCAACATGGCCGACGATGCCGTGGCTGCCTTGGAGCAATTCTTCGCCGACATCGAATCAGGATCCTTTCCGGCCGAAGCCGAGACCTATCACATGCCCGAGGAATCTGCCCGCAGGCTGCTTTCCGAGGAGGACCGGTCCGCCGAAGTCTGATCTGGGTCGTCTTGACCGTCATCACTTCCTCCGGCTGCAGCGGCGGCGGTTCACCGGCGGTGTCTTCACTGTCGGTGGTGACGACATCGTCTGTGGTGACAGAGACGATTCCCCCTCTGCTGGTAGACCTCGAGCAGCGCACCATCGTCATATCAGGCACGGAGTTGCTGGTGGTAGTTGCCGACACCGGACCTGCTCGCCGGCGCGGCCTCATGGGGGTTGCCGACCTGGGTCCACTCGACGGCATGGTGTTCGTCTTCGACGAGGACGCCAGCGCCGGGTTCTGGATGAAGGACACTCTCATCCCTCTCGAAATCGCCTTCTTCTCCTCGTCGGGAGATCTCGTCGACAGGATGTCGATGGTTCCTTGCGAAGCTGACCCGTGTGCCGTCTACACCCCGGGAAGCACGTATCGCTATGCCGTGGAAGTGGCGGAGGGCGGACTGCCGGCCTCCGGTCAGGGCGACAGGCTGCTCCTCGACGGCTGAGTGTTCTCGGCCGTCTGGATGTGGCCCGCCATCGAGGTCTACAATGGCGCCCTTCCCCACCTGCTCCACTACGGGGCCGTTTGCCTGCGCGCAGACGTCCGAAGGAGGTAGAACATGCGTACCTATGAGCTGATGGTGATTCATCGGCCTGAGCTCGCCGAGGATGACGTACGGTCAGGGGTGGACGGTATCTCCAGAGCTCTCGAGGGCGAAGGCGCCGCCGTCTCCGAATCCAATTTCTGGGGTAAGCGTCGCTTCGCGTACGAAATCAACCATCTCGCCGAGGGTTACTACTCCGTGGTCACCTTCCAGGCGGATGCTGCGGCCGTCGACGTCCTCGACCGTGCTCTGTCGCTATCGGATGCCGTCGTACGCCACAAGTTCGTGCGAAGAGATGCCGCCTGACCGATTCTTGTCACACCCTGCGGGGACACTCGAGAGCACACCAACCAAGAGGAGATCGACACAATATGGCGAGCAACCACGTCACCCTGATAGGCAACCTGGTCGAGGACCCCGAGCTGAAGTTCACCAATTCGGGAATCTCGCTGTGCCGTCTGCGATTCGCCGTGAACCGGCGCTATCAGAAGGACGGCGAGTGGCAGGAGGACACGAGCTTCTTCACCGGGGTCCTGTGGCGAGACCAGGCAGAGCATGCCGCAGAAAGCCTGTCGAAGGGAAGCCGGGTGATCATCACCGGCAGGATCGAGCAGCGCTCTTGGGAGAACCAGGATGGTGAGAAACGATCCACTATCGAGGTGGCGATTGACGAGATCGGCCCCTCCCTCCGCTGGGCGACAGCCGAAGTCCACCGCACGCAGAGTGGCGGGTTTTCCGGCAACGACGCTCTCGCCCCGGCGGCGGCGCCGGTAGCCCGACAGTCATACGGAGACGACGAAGCACCTTTCTGATTCATAGGACACCAGGAGGACCCATGGCAAAAGCGAGGGCCGACAACCGCCGTAAAGGCGGCCTGCGGCGCCAGGCAAGGCCGGGCAAGAAGAAGCAGTGCATCATATGTGTCGAGAAGATCGATCACGTTGACTACAAGGACGTGGCGTTCCTACGCAAGTTCATGTCGGATCGGGGGAAGATTCGCAGTTCACGGGTCACTGGATGCTGCCCGCGGCATCAGCGTGACGTGGCACGCGCCATCAAGAATGCTCGCGAAATGGCGTTGCTCCCCTACGTGACCATCCCGGTGACCCAGCGCAGGAACCGCTGATGCAGGTGATTCTGACCGCCGATGTCGACCCGCTCGGCCGTAAGGGCGACGTGGTTGACGTAGCCGTGGGCTACGCACGCAACTATCTGGTGCCCAGGTCATTGGCGGTTGCCGCCTCTGCGGGCGCGGTGAGGCAGGCAGAGGCGATGCGAGCCACACGCGCTGAAGCGGAGAAGCGGGAAAGGGAAGAAGCCGAACTGCTGGCCGCGCAACTCACCGGCACCAGAGTGGTGCTGGCTGCCCGCGCCGGTGACGAAGGCAAGCTGTTCGGCTCCATTGGCGCCGGCGACGTGGCGGCCGGCATCGCGAAGTTCACCGGGGTCGAAATAGACCGCGGTCTGATCGAAGTAGTTGAGCCGATCAAGGAGATCGGTCTTCATGAAGTCACGGTGCGCACGCATCGCGATGTGGCAGTCACCGTCACCCTGGACGTCATCCCAGCATGACGGCCACGGTGGACCGGTTGGTGGAAACCCGGCGCCCACCTCACAGCCGGGAAGCAGAGGTTGCCGTGCTCGGGGCAGCCCTGACCTCGTCCGACGCCGCCGTTTCTGCCATGACGGCACTGCGCACCGAGGATTTCTATCGCCCGGCCCATCAGGAGATCTTCGCCGCCATGCGGCACCTTTTCGACTCGAACATGGCGATCGACGCGGTGACGGTGGGCGATTATCTGTCGGGGAGATCGCGGCTCGAGGCGTGCGGGGGAATGCAGTACATGATCGAGCTGATGGACGCCATCGCCACCACGGCCGGTGTCGGTTTTCACGCTGCCATCATTTTCGAGCATGCCATGCGGCGGCGCCTCATCGATGCCGCGGCACGCATCAACGAGCTGGCCTTCAAGACCGATCGTCCTGCAAAGGATGCCGTCGACGCCGCCGAACAGGTTGTGTTCGGTGTTTCCGAACACGCCAGCGCCGACTCCATTACCAGCGTGGGGGAGCTGTTGAACGCGGCGATAGACAGGGTGGAGGAGGCCTCCAGGAGGGAGGGACTCCTCGCCGGCCTGTCGACCGGTTTCGACAAGCTCGACGAATACCTCGGAGGATTGCAGAAGGGAAACCTGATCGTCATCGCCGCCCGCCCGGCACTGGGGAAGACATCCCTTGCGCTGAACATCGCGCAGAATGTTGCCCAGGAAGGCAAGAAAGCGTTGGTGTTCAGCCTCGAGATGTCCGCACAGGAAATCGCTGCCCGGTTGCTGGCTGCAGTGGCGAAAGTCGACTCCCGTGTATTCCGTTCGGGAATCGTGGGCAATCCGGATCGTCAGGCGGAGATCTTCAAACGGCTCAACGACGCCGCCAACAAACTGTTTCACATGAACATCCTGATCGACGAGAGCCCGGCACCGACCGTCACCGAGATCCGCGCCAAGTGCCGCCGTCAGGCGCACAGTGACGATGGTCTCGATCTGGTGGTTGTCGACTACATGCAGCTGATGGACTCCAGCCAGCGCGGCGAGAACCGCCAACAGGAGATCGCCGAGATCAGTAGATCCCTCAAGCTGCTCGCCGGCGAGTTGAAAGTGCCGATCATCGCCGTCTCTCAGCTGAACCGTCAGCCGGCGCAGACTCATCGCAGACCGCAGCTCTCCGACCTGAGAGAGTCGGGAGCTATCGAACAGGATGCCGACGTAGTGTTGTTCATCCACCGCGATGAGCAAATCGACTCCGACGGTCGGGTAGACACCTCCCGCTCCCAGGGTGTCGTCGAGGTGATCGTCGGGAAACACCGTGGAGGACCAACCGGGACCGTGAAGTTGTACTTCGTCGACAAGTACACCTTGTTCCAGCCACATACCGAGCGGGCCGTTCCCACCGTGTAGCTCCCCGAGACTGCCGGCGGAGGGGTGCCTCCTCGGATGCTACTTCGGCGGTCGTGACCGCCGAGCGGCCCCCTTTTGGGGGGCCGCTCGCTCGACCAGCCGCTCTGAG
>CAZIEQ010000062.1:0-10674 GCA_964538725.1 uncultured Acidimicrobiia bacterium
GACGGTCTCCAATGCTGGGCGGTCGTTTAAGGCGCCACGCAATGGCGGCTCGGCCGGATGGTGGCAGACGACGAATGGGTCGACGGTTACACCCCCCACACCCGCGCCCGCCTGCGTCGGGCGCACACCGAAGTGTCCGCAGCACTCGGCGAGCAGGGCATCCCTCACATTCCTGCAGAAGCCGGGCTGTTCCTGCTGTGCGACATGCGCTCGTTCATGCCGGACCTCACCGAGGAGGCCGAGGCGGCACTGTGGCGATCAATCCTCGAGCAAGCCAACGTGAACCTGACTCCGGGTGCGGCATGCCACATCGCCGAGCCGGGCTTCATGCGGCTGTGCTTTGCAGCCGAGACGACCGACGCAGTCGTCGCAGGGGTGAGAAGACTGGGGCCGGTGCTGCAGCGGTTCCGACAGAGCTGAAGACGGCGCCTGACTCGACGGGAAACAACCGGACTGTGCGGGCGAGGAAGCCGGGTGTGACCGGTTGCGGCGCCGCAGCGGATGTGTAGCTTGCCCGATCAGGAGGTTCCATGCCCGAGGCAAACCCCGCCGGCGGTCACCGGACACAGCCACCCCTTCCGGAAAGAGCACGTGTCGTCGTGGTGGGCGGCGGTGTCATCGGCGCCAGTGTGGCATACCACCTGGCCCACATGGGATGGACCGACGTCGTCGTGTTGGAACGTCATCGGCTGACGTCGGGCACCACATGGCACGCCGCCGGCCTCATCGTCACCTTCGGATCGACGTCGCAGACTTCGACGGAAATGCGCCTGTACACACGCCACCTCTACAGCAAGCTGGAGGCAGAGACTGGGCTGGCAACAGGATTCAACCCAGTCGGGTTCGTCGAACTGGCAACGGAGCCCGACCGGCTCGAGGAGTACCGCAGGGTGGCGGCGTTCAACCGCTATTGCGGCGTCGATGTGCATGAGATATCACCCGGCGAAGTGGCCGACTTGTTTCCCCTCGCTCGGACCGACGACATCCTGGCCGGCTTCTACGTGGCGGAGGATGGAAGGGGCAACCCCGTCGACATAACGATGTCGCTTGCCTCCGGCGCCCGCAGGCTGGGGGTGAACATCCGCGAGCAGGTTGCCGCCACCGGTTTCCTGCAAGACCGAGGTGCGGTGAGCGGCGTGCAAACCCCGCTGGGGGATATCGAGGCGGAGTATGTCGTCAACTGCGCCGGTATGTGGGCCCGCCAGCTGGGTGCCGCCGCCGGCGTCAGCATCCCACTGCAGGCGGCGGAGCACTATTACCTCATCACCGAACAGATCCCCGGCGTTTCGTCATCGTGGCCGGTGATCGAAGATCCAGCGTCCTACGGCTACTACCGCGAGGAGGTGGGAGGGTTGATGATCGGCCTGTTCGAACCGGTTGCAGTGCCGTGGAGGGTGGACGCAGTGCCCGAAGACTTCGCCTTCGGGGAGCTGCCCCCGGATTGGAACCGGATGGCGCCTTACGTGGCGACTGCGATGCAACGGGTTCCCGTGGCGCAGGACAGCGGGATCCGCAAGTTCTTCTGCGGACCGGAGAGCTTCACACCCGACCTGCAACCCGTGATCGGAGAGGCACCCGAACTGCGAAACTTCTTCGTCGCCGCCGGGCTGAACTCGATCGGCATTCTCAGTGGCGGCGGCCTGGGACGGGTCGTGGCGCACTGGATCGTCAACGGCCGACCCGACGTCGATGTGACCAGGTTCAACATCGACCGGCTGCAGCCGTACCAGGCAAACCCTGAATACCGCCGCACCCGCACCGTGGAGTCTCTCGGAATGGTCTACCAGGCCCACTACCCGACCCGCTCCATGCAGACCGCTCGCGGCGCCAAAGTGTCGCCGCTGCACGACCGACTGGCGGCTCGGGGCGCCTTCTTCCGGGACGTGAGCGGCTGGGAAGGGGCCGACTGGTACGCCCCCGACGGAGTCGAGCCGCAAGTCGAACGGCTGTCGTGGGGTAGGCAGAACTGGTTCCCTTACTGGCGGGAGGAACACGAAGCTGCCCGTAGCGCAGTCGTCCTGATGGACATGTCGTTCATGGCGAAGTTCCTCGTACAGGGCCCCGATGCAGGCCGCTTTCTGGAGTGGCTGTCCGCCAACCCTGTCGACGGCGCGCCGGGGGTGATCACCTACACCCAATGGCTCAACGAAGGAGGCACGCTGGAAGCCGACCTCACCGTCACCAAGCTCGACGGGAACCGATTCTGGGTGGTCGCCACCGACACCGCTCAACGCCACGTCGGTGCCTGGATGAACCGTCACCTCGACGGGAAGACGCAGGCGTCGGTCACCGATATGACGTCGGCCTACGGCCAGATCAACATCCAAGGGCCCCGCTCACGCGAGCTGCTGCAAGCCGTCACCACCGCCGACCTGTCCAACGACGCGTTTCCGTTTCGCCGCGCCGTTGAGATCGACTTGGGCTTCGCCCGGGTGTTGTGCATCCGCATCAGTTACGTGGGCGAGCTCGGCTATGAGCTGTACGTGGCTAGCGAACAAGCCGCCCACGTTTACGACCGGGTGGTAGCCGCTGGGGAAGCCGTGGGCTTGTGCCATGCCGGCTTGAAGGCACTGTCGAGCTTGCGCATGGAGAAGGGTTATCGAGACTACGGCCACGACATCGACAACACCGACAGTATCGTCGATGCGGGGCTCGGTTTCGCTGTGGATCTCGGCAAGCCCGGTGGGTTCATAGGAAGTGACGCGGTAGCGGCGCAGCTGGACGCTCGGCCTCAGCGTCGTCGGCTGCTCCAGGTGTTGCTGCGAGATCCAACTCCGCTGATGTTTCACGCCGAGGTCGTCCTGCGGGATGGAACACCCGTCGGCTACATCCGCGCCGCCTCCTACGGATTCACCCTGGGAGGAGCTGTCGGGCTGGCGATGATCGAGACTGCCGAACCGATCACCCAGGACTATCTGAATGACGGCACCTGGCAGGTCGAAATCGCGGGCGAGCGGTGGCCGGCGACCGTATCCATCAGGCCGCTTTACGACCCCGGGGCGGTACGGGTGCGCATGTGACTTACTCAACCGCGCCGCCGGAATGATGTCACCCGCCCGCAGCCGAGCCTTTCGTCTAGAACCCGAGCAGCGCCTCGTTCACAACCCCCGGCTCTTCCATGGAGGCCATGTGTCCGGTGCCGGCGACGACCACGATCCCCCCACCTCCCGTCACCGCCGACATCTCCTTCGCCGCCGCGTGCGGCGCCGGCACATCTTGTTCCCAGCCGATCAGCGACGCCCAACCTCGAGCTTCGCCGGCACTGCCGTCCCGTCGAGGCGGGATTCGATACCACATGCGCCATGCCCCGATGGTGTCCGTTCGGCTGACCTTCAGCTCACCAATCCCTTACATATCCATGTGACGTTGGCTGGACATGAGCGAAGGAACAGACGTGAGTGTGTCGCCACAGGAGCGGATATCCCATGTCGTGCGTCGCCTCGGCCTCGGTGCCCATGGGCAACTGGTGGCCGGCATCACGTCAGTTGACGAGGCAATCGCCACAGCCCTCGACTTGACGGCAGAGCCCGCGCCTCCGCCACAGATTCCCGCTCCCCGAGATGTCGACGACGCCCGCCGGGCGGAGCAGCGAAGGTTGCCGGCAGAGTTCTGGTTCACCCAGATGATCCAATCCGGCCGCCTGGTCGAAGAACGCCTGGTGTGGTTCTGGCATGACCACTTCGCCACAAGCATCCGCAAGGTTCGTTTCCCCTATTTGATGTGGCGGCAACACCTCACCATTCGCCGCTTTGCCACAGGCAGCTTCGCCGACCTGTTGCATGCCATGGCCACCGACCCTGCGCTGCTGCTCTACCTGGACGGAGCCGACAATCAGGCCGGGGCCGTCAATGAGAACTTCGGACGCGAGGTCATGGAACTCTTCACGATGGGCCGTGGCACGTATGCCGAGGCCGACGTGGTTGCCTGCGCACAGTCCTGTACGGGATGGGTGGTGTTCATTCCCCGCCCGGGACGGGAGCGTTCGCGGATACCTCCGGACGTGGAGGCGTGGACGTCACTGTTCGTGCCTCGCCGCCATCAGGCGGGTTCGAAGACATTCCTTGGGGTAACCGGCCCTCTCGACCTCGAGGGTGCGATGGACGTCATCCTCGAACGGCCCGAAACCAAGGCCTTCGTGGCTTCAAAGCTGTACGGCGAGATCGTCGGTGGCGAGCCCGACACGGCGACGCTGCAGAATCTGGTGGCGGCATTCGCCGACTACGAGATAATGCGCCTGGTCGAAGCAATCACGGCGACACCGCAGTTCCTCGCCGACGAAACCATCTCCTCCAAGGTGCGCACACCCCTGGAGCGGGTGGTCGGCGGTCTGCAGGCCTTCGGAGGTCACCAGCAGACTCTGCGGGCCATCGGTGCCTACCTGGAGACTGTGGACTACATGCCCTGGGTCCCGCCCAACGTGGCCGGATTCCCCCGAGGTACCCGCCTCATCGGTCCACACACGCTGGTGCACGGCTTCGACGCCGCCCTCGCCGTTGGCCCCGACGTTCCCGACCTCGACGGGGCACAGATATTGCACCGCCTCGGCATCTATGACATGTCGTCGACGACCCGCCGGGTGTTGGACGCCACCGTGGATCCCCGGGCCCGCATCGCGCTGGCCCTCAACTGCCCGGAGTACGCATTGACATGAGCGACGCGCCGGCCACTCAGCCGCCAACCGACTCTGCGGAGCCCGCAGCCCAGCCGACCATCGCACCGCCGGCATGCGGGCTCGTGACCCGGCGGCAATTCATCGCCGGGCTGGGAGCCACCGTAGGGGTGGTCGCCGCCGGTGCCTACGGAATCAGCGTATGGGCCCGCCGTGAGGACATGCCTGCAACCGCCGCGCCGTCGAAGTCCACAACGACGTCCTCATCGTCTCCTTCGTCGACGACCTCGCTACCCCCCGGTGCCGTCGGCCCCGGCGTGGAGGGCCGCACACTCGTCGTCGTGGAGATGGGCGGAGGCAACGACGCCCTCAACATGGTTGTTCCCCATCAGAGCATCGCCTATCACGACATGCGGGGCGGCCTCGCCATCACCGACCCGATCGATCTCGACGGCGAGATCGGCTTCCATCCGGCGCTCGAATACTTGGCCACCCGGTACCACGATGGCGACGTGGCGATCGTAGAGGGAATCGGGTATCCGAACCCCGATCTCTCCCACTTCGCGTCGATGGCGACGTGGTGGACCGGCATGCCCGGAGCGGTTGGGGCCAACGGGTGGCTGGGCCGCTACCTGGATGCAGTGGCCGGCGACGACATGCTGACCGGCATCACCGTCGGTCCCGGTCCCAGCGCAGCGATGCTGGGCGAGCGAGCCTTCGTCGTTTCGATCCAGGATTACTCCGGGCTGGCACCCATGCAGCCGCCTTGGATGGATGGCACCGACGAACTGGTAGCGGCGTGGTCGGGATTCGCCCCCGCAGGCATGTATTCACCCGGCATGCTGGCGGCCGTACAGAGCGCCATCCGGAGTGCAGCCGCGGCCACTGATATCCTCGCTGCAGCCCTGGATTCGGGCACCGACGATGAGCCCCGACCACCCAGCCGGCAGGCCGGCGGATCCTTGCACGGTTATCTGGACGTGGCGGCTCAACTGATCGTCTCCGGCCTTGCTCCCAGAGTCGTGTACGTACACGGCTTCGGCGACTTCGATACCCACGAAGGCCAGGCCGACCGCCATCGGCAGATGATGCAGAACCTCGACGACGGGCTGTCTTCGTTCTTCGCCAAGGTCGATGCCGCCGGCCTCAACGACGAGGTTGTGGTTGCCACCACCTCGGAGTTCGGCCGCCGCATCGCCTCCAACGGCTCAGGCACCGATCACGGGACCGCGGCGGCACACCTGATCGTCGGGTCTCCTGTCGCTGCCGGCCGCCACGGCGCGGCACTCGATCTCGGCACCGTCGACAATCGGGGAAATCCGATCCACACCATCGATTTCCGCGGCTACTACGCATCGCTGCTGGAGGGATGGCTGGGTGTGGATGCCGAGACGGTGCTGGGCGGCACCTACGAGACGGTGCCTGTGATCGGCTCTCAGTAAGAGGAGACCGATGTGGACGGCCGACATCCGTCGCGCCGTGGCCGCGGCTCGTCGAGAACGGGGACCGACGGATGGCCCGGGTGACTTGATCGGCGCTGAATGTTGCATACTTCATCTCTATGCGCCGTCGGTTCGCACTTCTGTGGGCTTTCAGCCTCGTGGCTGTGGCCTGCGGCGCATTCATTGAAGACGGTCCCGAGGCCGACTTCGCCTCCAGTCTGCCGCCCGAAGTCGAAGGTGAGACTGCACTGGTGCTCAACGTGGTGGACGGCGACACGATCGTCGCATCTCTCAACGGGCAGCGCCGAGAAGTCCGCCTGCTCGGTGTCAACGCCCCCGAGCCGTGGGAATGCCACAGCCGCCAAGCCACCGATGTGTTGCGGGAACTCGTCGACGATCACCAGGTGGTTCTCACCGAGGCCGCCGCAGGCGACGACCAGTTCGGCCGCGCGTTGCGCTACATGTGGGTGGAAGGTGTTCTCGTCAACCTGGAGATGCTCCAGATCGGCGAGGCGATCGCGGTTTCCGGGGACCACTCCCGGGCGGCTGAGTTCGCCCAGGCCGAAGACACCGCAGCTCGCGGCCTGCGGGGGCTGTGGGCGCCGGCGGCTTGCGGACACGCCGAGGACGCCGACCTGACGGTGGCTGAAGTCTCCGCCGACCCCGCAGGCCCCGACGCCGAGGATCTCAACGGTGAATGGGTGGCCATCGTCAACGACGATCCGGTACCGGTTCTCATGGCCGGTTGGATCCTGCGCGACGAGTCGTCGGTACACCGATTCGAGTTCCCTTCCAACTTCGTGATCGCCGGTGGTGGTGCGGTTCACGTGCTGGCAGGATGCGGCACCGACACCACCGTCACACTCCACTGGTGTGCCACCGGGCCGGTGTTCAACAACCTTGGTGACTCGGCTCTGCTCATCGATCCGAACGGCAACATCCACTCCCGATTCGCCTACGGTCCCGGCCGGAACGGCTGAGGCGCCGCCGGTCTACGCGGCCGGAGCGATGATCGGTGTTGGGTCCTGCAGCACGGCGAAGACGGTCACCGATTCTGCGGCTGTGCCGTCGGTGACGACCAGATAGCGGGCTTCGGCCAGTCTGCCGCTGCGGAAGGTCAGGGTCACATCCAACGGACCCTCACCGCCACCAAATGCCGATGCAGGGTACACGGCGGCGATTTGCACATCGGCACCGGTAGCTGCCAGCACTCTCAGTGTGGTCGGTGCTGCAAAAGGCGCCAGTGGATTACCCGCCGGAGGCGTCCCCTCGAGTTCCTGCCAGGCGCCATCGGGGGTGCGAACCCACTGCCCGGCCGAGGTGACCACGTACTCGACCTCGCCGGCCCCCGACCGAACGACGAACTCGGCGCTGCCCTCCACCCATCGACCTTCGACGACGGTGGCCGTCTCCCCGTTCACGGTGGCGGTAGCAACGAACCCGTAGGCGTCGGCATAGGCACCCAGTGCGGCAGCCAGGACCCCGGCCGGGTCCACGGGAGCCCTGTCCCCCCCGGTCTCTGTGCCTGCAGTGCTGTTGGAGACTGCCGGCGTCGAAGACGGAGGCGCCGGCTGTGAGCTGAGAGTCGGGGACAACGGCGTGGCTCCGCTCTGAGACGGCTCCGAGGTGGCACCGCTGCAGGCTGCAGCGATGGCGAGGGTGGCGGCCGCCAGAATCCGTGACCGCCACCCTCGCTTGGGGGGTCTTTCAGTCTTCGTCGTGGTGGCTGTCGTCGCCGTGACCGCCGTCGTGATCATCGCCGTGGTGGTCGTCGTCGCCATGGTCATCGTCGTCGCCATGGTCGTCGTCGTCGCCATGATCGTCGTGGTCGCATTTCTGAGTTGTCTTCGACTCGACCCTGAGCTCCCACGTGCCGTCGTCCTTCTGCTTGAGTCGAACGTCGACTTCGGCGTCGGACGCGAGGAACTTGACTTCGAAGCCATCCCCTTTTGTTTTGAGCTCCCAGTCGGTAGATGGCAACCCGTCGACGAGCACAGCGGTGAGATCCACATCACCGCTCGCCGACACGAAGAAGTCGACCTGCAGGGTGGTGGTGCCGTCACAGTCGCGTCCCGTCCATGTGTGGTCACCGACGAGGTCTCCGAGCTGTGCGACGCGCAGTTTCTGCTCATCCTTGCCTCGTAGTTCAACCTTCAGCTTGGCTGGATGATCGCCGTCTTCACCATCGAGGTGCAGCTCCGCTTCGATCTTCAGGGTCATCGTGAAGCCGTTCCACATGAACTGGATCTTCGCCTGCGACTCTGCTTCATCTTCATCGAGGCTGTTCTTTGGTCCTTCGACGCTGTAGGTGACACCTTCGGGGACCGTGCTCGTGTCGACGGCGACGCTGGTCAGCTCGGGATGGCCGGCAGCGTTGCGCACAACGGTGAAGGTGACCGTGGTCGCGGTGCCGAGAGCGAACAGATCGCCGCTCCAGGAATGGTTGCCGACGATTCCGTCGACGTCGCCGGCTTTCACCTCCGCCTTCAGCTTCTCGCCTTTGGCCTTCACCTCGATACGGGTTCCGTTGGCGTCGTTGTTGAAACGAACCTTGTGATCGCTGGAATGCGTCTCCTCAAAGGCGGTGTCCAAGACTGCCACCTCTGCGATGTGCCCGATGCTGTCCAGGGTCACCGCAATGTCGACCGGGACCCCGAAGAGCTCCAGGTCGAGCGTCATGCCACCGGTGTCGGCCACGGCTTCGCTCGTGCTGGCGGCCGCCGCACCTCCCTGGCCGAGGACCCCGACCATCACCGCCAGCGCCAAAGCGGCTCTTGCTCCTCGTTTCACTGTCCGCACCTCCTGGCCTTGAGCTGCCACACGCCGAACCGGCTCCCAGGCAATCGCCCGGCTCGCCGCTGCATGCCAGGTATCGGCATCCCCAGTGGACGCCGGACAGCACTATGGCATCCCTAGCAAAGCGATAAACTTTCCCTAAGTCCGGCAACAGGCCCAGCGGAGAGCATCGGTGACCAGCAGGAGCCGTCCGGCGGTGGGAATCTCGATCGTGCTGCTCGCCGCCTGTTCGGCAACCGGCGTGGACAGGCCGGTGCATACTGCAGCCGACGCCAGGGAAGGATCCGGCATGCAACTCACGTCCGCCGCCTTCGTTCATGGTGAGTCAATCCCGGATCGCTACACCTGTGATGGAGCCGACATGTCACCGCCACTCACCGTCGGCGACCTGCCGTCTGCCGCCAGCGCGCTTGCTCTCGTGATGGACGACCCCGACGCCCCCCGGGGTACGTGGGACCATTGGGTTGTCTACGACATCGAACCGACCGCAGACATTCCCGAAGGTGTGCAGCACCTCGGTACCTCCGGCAGCAACTCGTGGCAGCGGGCGGGCTACGGTGGCCCGTGCCCCCCGGGCGGCACCCACCGCTACTTCTTCACCGTGTACGCCCTCGACGGCGCCCTCGGCCTGGAAGCCGGAGCAGGCAAAGGCGAACTGCTCGACGCGATGCAGGGTCACGTGGTCGATGAAGCGACCCTGATGGGTACCTACCACCGTTAGGGCTCTGCAGGTCGGTGGCGACGTGACCGCAGCGGGCTCTGCTCAGGAACCCGGCTGGGCGGGAACAGCGCAGCCGGGCCGCGGGGCTCCAGACCCGGCGGGGAGGGTCCGCGGATAGGGGACTGTGAAATGGCTCCCCAGGTCGGTTGTGGTCAGGAAACGAACCAGGGCCCGGTAGATGGCCTCGGCATATGCGTGACGGAACTCGACAGTGGCCAGCAGCGCCTCCTCGGCGGCGTTGGATATGAAGGCGCCTTCGGCCAGTACCGCCGGAACGCGTGCCCGCCGCAGCACCCCGTAGTAGTCGGTGATGCCGTCGTCCTGCAGACGGTATTTCGCCCCGGCATCGGTATCGCTCACCCATCCGACGTTGAAGGCCTGGAAGCCGCGGATGAACTCCTCCATGAGCAGCCCGGCAAGCCGTTTCGACTCGGGATCGGTGAAGCGGTAAAAGGCCTCACTTCCCGGCACTGAGGATGGTCCGTCGGGATCGGCGTTGTTGTGGATGGAGACGAAGGCATGAGCTCCTGCCTGGTTTGCCAGCTGGGCGCGAAAGGAGAGGCCTTCTTCGACGTCGGCTCCCGGCGGGCCTTCGGTCCGCGTGACCCACACCGAGCCGAACGAGGGGACGTCGTCGCCTGCGACAACCCGACCGCTATCCCA
The DNA here is from genome assembly GCA_964538725.1 of uncultured Acidimicrobiia bacterium. Taxonomy (GTDB): domain Bacteria; phylum Actinomycetota; class Acidimicrobiia; order Spongiisociales; family JAOTWH01; genus CAZIEQ01. The sequence continues at coordinate 10,232 of CAZIEQ010000062.1, forward strand.
GTCGATGTGGCGCCGGGCCGCCATGAGGTCTCGTGCCCTGCGGGCAATATCGAGGTTGACTTCTTTCTCGACCAGGCCGAGCACCGGACCAATGGCACCCGTGTTGAGGCCCCCATGGCCGGGGTCGATGACCACCACCGCGTCCGCAAGGTCGAAGCCCGGCCCGGGAGGAAGCCCGCCGCTCTGCCTCCCCGGCGTAAAAGCGACCTCGGAAATGTGCACATAAGCGGAGTCTTCACATCCGGTGATGATTTCCAGCCAGTCACCGTCACGCCCCACCACCGGGAGGAGGAGCCCTTCCCACGCCCGAACGGTTACCGCCCCGGCCGGAGTGGACGTCAGATCTGCCCCTCCGGATACCACTACTGCAACGCCGTGGTCGCCGGATACCGCCGAGCCTCTCGAGGGCGGTGGGGGGTCGGGATGGGGGCTGCGGGGAGGGG
>CAZIEQ010000063.1:0-10668 GCA_964538725.1 uncultured Acidimicrobiia bacterium
CAAGACTCAGCGTATCCCCAAGCCAGGGCCAGACAGACAGTACCAGTGGCCGCTACGCCGTCTCGGCTGCCCCTCTACACCACGTCTATACAGCCCACGCGCACACGCGCGGCCCCGGAAAGCGACGCCGCCACGCCGATGCAGGCGGCTGTGCTCCCCGGGTGGGCTTTGTCCCGCACCGGCGCCCCCCCGCCGATCACACGGGCCAACAGATCCATCGAATCGGCCTCCACCTTCTCCTCGGTGGCGTAACTCACATACGCCGCCGGGGGTGACACGATGGTGGGAATGGGTGTCAGGCCGTCGTCGTTCATGCCGAGCAGGTCGGCGGTTGCCCGCTTCACCGCAGCGACTGCGGCCAGATGTGCCGGCGTGATGTCGGCGGGCCCTTCGCTACCTGACATGCCGACGTCGTCGGCGGTGAAGAACACGCACAGGTTTGCCAGGTCGATGACGCTGATCTCCACAGTCCGCCCGTCGGCCTCGACGAGGTCGGTGACGTTGCCCGTCGGCAGCAGCGAGCCGGTCATCCCGCCTGCGGTTCGGCTGTAGTCGAGTGCGATGGGGGCGCCGGTGCCCGGCACGCCGTCGACCGCGACGTCTCCCTCGACGGCGGCCGCTCCCTCGACCAGAGGAACATCGGCGATGAGGATGCGTCCCGTATTGGTGTTGTGGATGCGCACCGTGGCAGTGTCGCCGGATGTGCTCACCAGACCCTCATCGACCGCGTAGGCTCCCACCGCGGCGGAGATGTTTCCACAGTTGATGTCGTAGTCGACCAGCGGCTGGGTGATGCTGACCTGCCCGAAGGTGTAGTCGAGGTCGGCGTCGGGTCGCGACGGGGGGTCGATGATGGCCAGCTTGCTGGTGAGCAGATCGGCTCCGCCGAGCCCGTCCACCTGGCGCGGGTCGGGGCTGCCGAACAGCGCCAGTATCACCCGGTCCCGTTGCTCGGGGCCGGTGGGTAGATCTGCACCGCGCAGGAACACCGCCCTGCTGGTGCCGCCCCTCATCAGCACGAAGGGGCGGGATTCCTGCTCCGGAACGCCGCTCATTTGACGAGTATCTGCACCGTGCACGCCGCTCCTTCGATGCCGGCCGCCTTGCCGCCCCGGCAGTGGGCCAGACCGATCTTGGCATCGGCGATCTGGCGGTCGCCTGCCTCTCCTCTGAGCTGACGCACGATCTCGACGACCTGGGCGACACCGGTGGCGCCCAGAGGGTGGCCCTTGCCCAACAGGCCTCCGCTCGGGTTCACCGGCAGTCGGCCGCCGATGTCGGCCTCGCCACGTTCCACGGCGTCGAGGTACTCGCCCTGGGGAAACAGGCCGAGGCCTTCGACTCGCAGCGCCTCGGCGATGCTGAAGCAGTCGTGAACCTCGGTGAAACCGATGTCCTCGGGGCCGATGGCGGCTCGCTCGTAGGCGTCATCGGCGGTGGCCCGGGTGAGCGGCTCGAAGGTCATCGACGATGGCTCGGTTTCGACTGTGCCGGTGCGCAGGGTGGAGGCAGCGAGGCGGATGGCGCGGCCGTCACCGAGCTGTTTCGCCACCGACTCACTGACCAATATCGCTGCGGCGGCGCCGTCGCTGACCGGCGAACAGTCGAGGAGGTTCAGCGGGTCGGCGATGGGACGGGACTCGATAACGTCTTCCACGGTGACCGGCTTCTTGAACTGTGCCACCGGGTTGGCGGCCGCGTTGCGCTTGTTCTTCACCGGGATGAGCGCAAGCTGTTTGCGGGTCTTGCCGAATTCCTCCATGTAGCGGCGGGCACGCATGGCGTACACGCCGGGCATGGTGGCTCCGACTGCGGCTTCAGGGTCGCTTTCGTCGGGGGTGAGGGCGCCGCGGAACTTCGTGGTGAGGAGTTCGGTCCCCACCGCCAGCACGACGTCATACTCCCCAGCCCGTATGGCCAGCGACGCCTCCCGGATGGCGGTGGCGCCGCTGCTGCAGGCGTTCTCCACGTTGGCGAGCGGAATGCCGGCGAGACCGACCTGGGCGAGGATTCCCTGTCCGGTCACCATCCCCTGGAAGACGTGGCCGCAATATGCGGCCTGGACGCGGCGAGGGTCGATGCCGGCGTCCTTGATGGCGCTGCGGACCGCGGCGGCGCCGAGACTGGCGGCCGTGGAGTCGGGGTGCTTGCCGAAGGGTGTCATCCCGACGCCGAGAACGTAGACCTGTGTCATGCCTCACCTCCGACGGGGTGGAAACGGTAGCCCATCATCTGATTTCCTTCGTTGTCCTCAGTAAACGGTTCGACACTCATTTCCAATTCCATGCCGATGCTGACGTCCTCCGGCTCACACCCGGTGATCTGGCCCATGACACGTACCCGTTCAGGGAGGTCGACGTACCCCAGGATGTAGGGGACTTCGAACGCCGGCGTCGACTGACGGATCACCGTGAAGGTGTACAGGACCCCGCGCCCCGAAAGTGCAACGGTGTCCATTTCCTCGCTCAGGCAGCGTGCACAGACCTCCCGGGTCGGGAAGTAGTGCGCGCCGCAGGAGCCGCAGCTGCTGCCTACCAGATGACCGTCTGTGTCACCGGTGAGTTGCAGCTCGCCGGGACGAAACGACGTATGGGCGCGGTCTCGATCTAGGTTCACTTGACACCTCTCTGAACGGATGGCGATAGCCGTCCGGCCGTTCGGTCGCTTGGCCCCAGTGTCTACCTGCTTTCGGTATCAGGTCAATGAGCCGGCTGCACCAAATGCACGATACTGCTGCGTTACTCGCCTCATGATGCGTCGGTACCATGAGAATGATGCACCAGGGGCATTGACCGTGTCCAGTCGGCGGTGGGACACTGAGAACAACCGAACGACCGGACGGTAGGTTAGCGGCGGATGGAAAGGAACACCGTGGAGGACATCGACCGGGACCGGGAACTGCTGTATGACTGGAACCTGATGGGGGTAATAGAAAAACCTCCGTTTCCCGTGGAGCTCGACGACGAGACCCTGCGCGACGGTTTGCAGAGCCCGTCGGTTCGCAACCCGACGCTGGACGAGAAGATCGAGATTCTCCACGGCATCGCCGCGCTCGGCATTCAAGGAGTCGACATCGGTTATCCCGGTGCGGGGCCTTCGGTGCTGGCCGATGTGACCGGCCTCGCCGAGGAGATCGGCCGGGCGGGGCTGGCGATCGAGGCCAACTGTGCAGGGCGCACAGTTGCCGCCGACATCCTGCCTATCGCCGAAGCCCAGCAGAGGTCCGGCGTACCGATCGAGGCGTCGGTATTCCTCGGCTCGAGCCCGATCCGTCAATACGTCGAGGGGTGGGACGTCGATTTTCTGGTGCGTACCACCCACGATGCAGTGGAGCTTGCCAGGAAGGCCGGCCTCGAGGTCATGTACGTCACCGAGGACACGACCCGCGCCCACCCCGACGACCTGCGCAAGGTCTACACGACGGCCATCGAAGATGGCGCCCGGCGAATCTGCCTGTCCGACACCGTAGGTCATGCCACCCCCTGGGGCGTGCGGACTCTCGTCGGGTTCGCCCGGGAGATGGTCGCCGAGACCGGTGAGGACGTGAAGATCGACTGGCATGGCCATCGTGACCGCGGTCTCGATGTCGTCAACTCGCTGTCCGCCCTGTCCGCAGGAGCCAACCGGGTTCACGGCTGCGGCCTGGGCATCGGGGAGCGGGTGGGCAACACCTCGATGGAGGCCTTGCTGGTGAACCTCAAGTTGCTGGGTTGGTTCGATGCCGACCTCACCGGCCTGACCCGCTACTGCGATGCAGTCGCCAGAGGCACCGACACCCAGATCCCGCATAACACCCCGGCGATCGGCAAAGACGCCTTCGAGACCAGCACCGGAGTCCATGCCGCCGCCGTGCTCAAAGCAATGCGAACCGGTGACCGCTGGCTCGCCAACCGGGTCTACAGCGGCGTGCCCGCCGACGAGTTGGGCCGGGAGCAGGTGATTTCGGTGGGTCCGATGAGCGGGCAGGCCAACGCCGTCGCCTGGCTCACCCATCGCGGCATCGAATGCGACCCGGAGACGATCGAGAAAGTCATGGGCCTGGCCAAGGCCTCGTCGCGGGTTCTCACCGACGACGAGATCTACTCGGCCCTCGGCGTGGTGGCCGAAGACGATTCCTGACCACACCGCCGCCGCGGCCTCCCGGGTGTTGATGTCGGGCAACGAAGCCATTGCCCGTGGGGCCGTCGAGGCCGGAGTACGAGTCGCCGCCGGGTATCCGGGTACTCCGAGCACAGAGATTCTGGAGACGCTGGCCGCCGAGGCAGACATCGACGTCCGCTGGTCTCCCAACGAGAAGGTCGCCCTCGATGTAGCGCTCGGTGCCTCGCTGGGCGGGGCGCGGGCCATGGCGACCATGAAACACGTCGGTCTCAACGTGGCAGCAGACACCTTCATGACCTCCGCTTATACGGGTGTCGGGGCCGGTCTGGTCGTCGTAAGTGCTGACGATCCCGGCATGCACAGCTCACAGAACGAGCAGGACAACCGCGTGTATGCACGTTTCGCCGGGGTGCCGCTGTTCGAACCCGCAGACAGTGCGGAGGCAAGAGAGTTCACCAAAGCCGCCGTGACCATGTCCGAGGAGTTCGACACGCCGGTGCTGCTGCGTACTACGACCCGGGTGTCGCACAACAGGGGCGTCGTCGAGCCTGGACCGGTGTTGACGGCGCCGATTCGCGGTTTCCAGCGAGACCGGTCCAAATATGTGATGGTTCCCGGTTTCGCCCGCGGCCGCCGCCCGGTGCTGCTGGAACGTCTGCGTCGTCTTGCCGCCTACGCCGAAGACGGCCGGTTCGTCTCCGAAACCGGCGACGACGCCAGCGTGGGCGTCGTGACGGCAGGCATCGCATACCACTATGTGCGAGAGGTCCTTCCCCGGGCGCGGGTGCTCAAACTGGGCATGAGCTATCCGTTGCCCGTGGAGAGGATCCGCCGCTTCGCAGCCACAGTGGACCGGTTGTTCGTTGTGGAAGAGCTCGACCCCATTCTCGCAAGCGACCTGCGGGCGGCAGGAATCGAAGTGGAAGGGAAGGATTTCTTCCCCCAGGCCGGGGAGCTGAGCCCCGACGCAGTGCACGAAGGATTCGCCCGCGCCGGCGTCATCGATCCTCCGCGGGCCGCCGTCGCGGGTCCGCAGACCGTGGCCAGGCCTCCGTTGCTGTGCCCCGGATGTCCTCACACCGGTCCGTTTCTCGTTTTACGGCGGCTGGGTGCCGTGGTTACCGGCGACATCGGCTGCTACACCCTGGCCGCCCTTGAACCGCTGTCGGCGATGGACACCTGTGTCGCCATGGGGGCCAGCATCGGCATGGCGGTGGGTTTGGAAGCATCGGGGGGAGCGGAGCAGCCCGTGGTCGCCGCCATCGGCGACTCGACGTTCCTCCACAGCGGCATCCCCGGCCTGATGGACGCCGTGTACAACGGCGCCGCCGTCACCGTCCTCATCCTCGACAACGGCACCGTGGCCATGACCGGCGGCCAGCATCATCCCGGTACCGGGGTGACGTTGCAGCAGGAAGAAGCCCGTCCCGTCGACTTGGTCGGCTTGTGCAACTCGCTGGGAGTGGACGACGTCCACGTCATCGACCCCTACGACCTCGGCGCCACCTACAGCGCCCTGGAGCGGGCCATCGCCCATCGTGGACCTTCGGTCGTCATAACCAACCGGCCGTGTGTGGAAGCCCCGGCCAAGCTGCGGGATCGGCCGTTCCTCGTGCATGCAGACGCCTGCACCGCCTGCCAGCTGTGCATGACCGCCGGCTGCCCTTCGATCGTGTGGACCGACGAGACCTCCGAAGGGCGGCGCAAGGTCGCCATCGACACCGCTACGTGCACCGGCTGCACGCTGTGCGCCCAGCTATGCCCACCCGGGGCGATCGTGCCGGTACCCCATGGGGAGGCGGCCGTTGTCTGAAGGCGTGCGTGGGCTGCTGCTGGGTGGCGTCGGTGGCCAGGGTGTGATCCTCGCCAGCATGATCGTCGCCGAGACGCTGCTCGCCGCAGGCCACGACGTCAAGCAGAGCGAAGTCCACGGCATGGCACAGCGAGGCGGTTCCGTGTTCTCCCACATCCGTTTCGGACAGGCGGTCTCCAGCCCGCTGGTGGCTCTGGGCAGCGCCGAGGTGCTGGCAGCGTTCGAATGGGCCGAAGCGTTGCGCTGGCTCCCATATCTGAGCGGCGGCGGCGCCCTGGTTGCCGACATTCGTCGGATAGTGCCTCCCGGCGCCTGTGACGACCGCCGCACGTGGGCAAGTCGGTACCCCATCATCGACGTGGCACCTCTCGAAGACCGCGATGTGAAGACCCGCCTCATCGACGCCTCCGGCGTGGCCGCAGGTCTCGGCAACGCGAAGGCTGCCAATAGCGTTGTGCTGGGAGCGGTGGCGGCGTTTCTCGACGTCCCCACAGTTCATTGGGAGGACACCATCGAACGTCTCGTCCCCACCGGCACCGCGGAAGTGAACCTGGCCGCGTTTCACGCCGGGATGGAGGCACCACCGGCGACTCTGCAGGCGGCGACACCTTCCAACGGTGACGCTCCGCCGCAAGCAAACGTCGACATCAACACCACTTGGTGCAAGGGATGCGACATCTGTTCCCGGGTGTGTCCCGAATACTGCCTGGCGGTCGACGGCGACGGTGCGGTGGCCGTGGTCCGCCCCGACGCATGCACGGGTTGCCGGCTGTGCGAGCTGCTGTGCCCGGACTTTGCGATAACCGTCGCCCGCGCCTCGGCAACCGCCGGCGCAGCTGCACGAGTTGGAGACCTCGGATGAGCGGGAAGCAACTCGTTCAGGGGAACAAGGCCTGCGTGCTGGGAGCCCTCGCCGCCGGATGCCGCTTCTTCGCCGGATATCCGATCACCCCCTCTTCGGAGATTGCCGAGGAGATGGCGCGCCGTCTCCCCGATGCCGGCGGCGTCTTCGTGCAAATGGAAGACGAGATCGCCTCCCTGGCGGCAGTCATCGGCGCTTCCCTCGCCGGGTCGAAGGCGATGACCGCCACCAGCGGCCCCGGGTTCTCCCTCATGCAGGAGCACCTCGGTTTCGCCGCCATGACCGAAATACCTTGCGTTGTGATTGACGTGATGCGAGGCGGGCCCAGCACCGGCTTGCCCACCTCGCCTTCCCAAGGTGACGTCATGCAGGCACGGTGGGGCACCCACGGCGATCATCCTGCCATCGTCCTTGCCCCTGCCTCGGTGGGCGAAGTGTTCGAGCAGACTGTGCGGGCGTTCAATCTGGCGGAGCGGTTCCGCAACCCGGTCATTGTCATATACGACGAAGTCATCGGCCACACCGCGGAAAGCGTCACCCTGCCGCCACGGGTCGAGATCGTCGACAGGCGCCGTCCCGACGGGCCGCCGGAGGCTTTCCTACCCAAGGAGGCGGTGGATGGCGACGTTCCGCCGCTGCCTGCGTTCGGCGATGGTTACCGCTTCCACGTCACCGGGCTCACCCACGACATCCGGGGTTTCCCCACCACCGTCGCCGGCGAGGCCGGAGACCTCATCTCCCGCATCCACGGCAAGGTCGACACCCACCGGGACGAGATCGCCGCTGCAGAGGCTTTCCGGGTCGACGACGCCGACATCGTCGTCTTCGCCTACGGCATCGTCGCTCGTGCCGCCCGCGAGGCGGTCGTGCAGGCACGCGACGCGGGCATCCGTGCCGGGATGCTGCGGCCGCTCACGCTGTGGCCGTTTCCCGACGGGACTGTCGCCGAGGTCGCTGCACAGGTGGATACGATCATCGTCGCCGAGATGAATCTGGGTCAGATGGTACGCGAAGTGGAGCGTGCCGCCGCAGGCGCGTCGGCGGTCAGCGGCCTGCACCGGGCCGATGGGGAGCCGATCACCCCCGACGAGATCAGGACCCGGCTCTTCGAGCACGATTCCGCCCCGACGGCGGGGAGACGATGAGCGACGTGCGCTCCCACCTACGTGAATGGGCGATGCCCCATGTGCTCTGCGCGGGGTGCGGCCACGGCATAGTGCTGCGGGCCTTCCTCGAAGCTGTGGACCGCCTCGGGCTCGACGCCGATTCGATGGCGATGGTGGCGGGAATCGGATGCAGCAGCCGCGTCGTCGGCTACGTCGACTTCTGCACGCTGCACGCCACCCACGGCCGTGCCCCCGCCTTTGCCACCGGCCTCAAGCTGGCCCGGCCCGAACTGAATGTGGTTGTCGTCACCGGTGACGGTGACGGGCTGGCCATCGGAGGCAACCATCTCATCCACGCCGCCCGGCGCAACATGGACATCACCTGTCTGTTGTTCAACAACGGCATCTACGGGATGACGGGAGGCCAGGGTGCGCCGACAACCCCTGCCGGTGCAGTCGTATCGACGGCCCCCGGTGGCAGCATCGAGCCCCCATTCGACGCCTGCCGTCTGCTTACTGCCGCCGGCGCGTCGTTCGTTGCCCGAGTACTCGCCGCCCGCCCGCCGGTGATGACCGGCGTCTTCACCGAGGCGCTGCGCCATCGCGGATTCTCCTTCATCGAGGTGATCAGTGACTGCCCCGAATACTTCGGCCGCTACAACCGTCTCGGTGGCGGCGCCGACATGCTGGCGCAGATGACCCGCAGTGCCGACGACGTCGCCGGCCCACTCGACGGCAAACGTTTCGTGCCCCACATCGTCCCCTCTGCCTCTGTTGCCAACATGGAGACCGGGATTCTGCACCGCGAGGAACGACCCGTGTACGAGGGCTTGCGAGGCAGCAGCGATGGCTGAGGACCGCACCGACATTCGCCTCGCCGGGGCCGGTGGGCAGGGGGTTGTCACCGCGGGGCGCATCCTCGCAGAGGCTGCGATCCTATGCGGGCGCCAGGCCGCACATTCCCAGGTGTACGGGCCCCAGTCGCGCGGTGGGGCCAGCCGGTCGGACGTCGTCATTTCCTCGGGAGACATCGGATACCCCCTCGCCGAGGAATTCGACGTTCTCGTGCTGCTCAGCTCCGAGGCGTGCCTGCGCTACGGAGGCGCCGTCGCCGGCCACACGCGTGTCATCATCGATGAGCGGGCACACTCCGACGGTGTAGTCGGAGAAGGCTTTCCCATGGTGGACGTTGCACGCCGCATCGTGGCCAGCCCGGTGGCGACAGGCGTTGTCGCGTTGGGAGTGGTCCAAGGGCTGACCGGGATAGTGGACGACGAAGCCCTGATTCAGGCCGTCGCCGCCGGAGTGCCAGCGGGGCGTCGCGCCGACAACCAAGCAGCATTGGCTGCCGCGATGGCGATGGGTAGGGGACGATGAGTGGAAACGGTCTCACCCGGGACCGGATCAAGAGAGAGGCAGCCGCGCTCTTTCGGGCCAAGGGCTACAACGGCACCAGCATGCAGGAACTGGCGACCGCCGTCGGCGTCAGCAAATCGAGCCTCTACCACCATTACTCGTCGAAGCAGGCTTTGCTCTCCGAGATCCTCGAACTGACCGTCGATCGGGTCACCCCCGCCCTCGAGGAGGTGGCAGCCTCCGACCTCCCTGCTGCGGTGCGCCTCCATCGTGCCATGGTGTTGCACATCGTCGAAGCCATACGCGACCAGGACAATGTCGCTTGTTTCGTTGAGGAGGGACGGAACCTGGCTCCCGGTCAGATGGCTGCCTTCGTCGCCAAGAGAGACAACTACGAGCACTTCTTCAGGCGGATCCTCGAAGACGGTGTCGCCGCCGGCGAGTTTTCCTGCCCCGACGTTCGGCTGGGCGCGCTGGCCATACTGGGCATGGCCAACTCCGTCGTGCGCTGGTACCGCAGCGAAGGCAACTACTCACCAGACGAGATCGCATCGGAGTTCGCCAGGCTCGCGGTGCGCGGAGTGTTGGTTTCACCGCCGGGGGGAACCTCCCTGTGAAGGGAGCGCTGCAGGGCATCCGCATCCTCGACCTGTCTCAAGGCGCTGCCGGTCCCACATGCGCGATGCTGCTCGGCGATCTGGGAGCCGAAGTGGTCAAGGTGGAGCCTCCGGGGGGGGAGTGGGGCAGGCGTTTGGGCCCGCCCTTCGTAGCCGGGGCGGCAGCCGCATTCCTCGGCATGAACCGCAACAAGCGCAGCATCATCGTCGATCTGAAACGGGAAGGTGGCGCCGAGGTCGTGCTGCGTCTCGCCGCCGGCTGTGACGTCGCCTTGGAAAGCTTCCGTCCGGGTGTCGCCGAACGGCTCCGTATCGGCTACCACGACATGGGAGCGCGCAGGCCCGGGCCCGCTCGTCACGCACGCGCTTCTCTGGAGCTGTGACGAATCACTGGTTTACCAACTTCGGCGCGGATCAGGAAGGGCCCACCGTGTTCCGCTACTTCATCTGGCCGCACGACCGGTCCTTTGTCGCCGGCAACGCGGCCGCCCGGGCTCGCGAGTGCGCTCAACCCCTCTTGGTGCTGCCTGCCCGTGGCCAGCCGAACCCGGCCCCGCCCGTCAGGTTTGCCTCCAATGCCGCGGTCAGCATCACGGCCTTCAAACCCAGCGAGGACGGCGAGGGCTGGATCGCCCGGCTGTTGAATTATGCCGGCCAACCGCAGCAGTTGAAGTGGTATCCGACGGAAGACGGCGCCCAAACGGCGTGGTACAGCGACGCCACCGAACGCCCGCTCAAGCTCGCCGGCAAGGCCATCGAACTGCCGCCGTTCGGCGTGGTTACCGTGCGGTTGGAGTCCGGGCCCGGCTTGTA
>CAZIEQ010000064.1:0-10434 GCA_964538725.1 uncultured Acidimicrobiia bacterium
CCATCGCGGGGCCATCGGTGGCGCCGATGCTGATGGGGCCGTCGTCCTCGATGTGGAGACTGGTTCCGGTCTGCTCTTCGATCTCGCGGATCATCTTGCCTTTGGGACCGATGACCTCGCCGATCTTGTCCTTGGGGATCTGCACCGCTTCGATGCGAGGAGCGTTGGGATTGAGATCCTCACGGGGCCCGTCGATGGCGTCTCGCATCACCGCCAGGACTGCCAGCCTCGCTTCTTTGGCCTGCTGCAGCGCATTGACCAGCACTTCGGTGGGAAGCCCCGAGATCTTGGTGTCGAGCTGCAACGCCGTGATGACATCTGCAGTGCCGGCCACCTTGAAGTCCATGTCGCCCAGGGCGTCCTCCACACCGAGTATGTCGGTGAGGGTCACAAACCCGTCGTCATGGGCGATGACGCCCATGGCGATGCCGGCGACCGGATCCATGATGGGTACCCCGGCATCCATCAACGAGAGCGACGATCCGCACACCGACGCCATTGAGCTGGAACCGTTCGACATCAACACTTCCGACACGAGGCGGAACGCGTATGGGAACTCATCCGCCGTCGGGACCACCGGCAGCACTGCTCTCTCCGCAAGTGCGCCGTGGCCGATCTCGCGCCGTTTGGGGCCTCGCATGAACCCGGTTTCCCCCGTCGAGAACGGCGGGAAGTTGTAGTGGTGCATGTAGCGCTTGGATTCCTCGATGGAGATCGTGTCCAGCATCTGCTCCATGCGCAGCATGCCAAGCGTCGCCACGTTGAGGACCTGGGTCTCCCCACGTTGGAAGAGGCCTGATCCGTGCGCCTTGGCGACCACGCCGACCTCGGCGCTCAGCGGTCGGATATCCTCCGCGCCGCGCCCATCGACCCTGATACCGTCGTTGATGACCCGATCCCGCATCATCTTCTTCTGCACGGAACGGAACGCCTTCTTGGCGGCGACTACGCCTGCAGGTTCGGCGTCGTCACCGTCGAGCCCGAGCTGGGCCAAGGTGGCGTCGAGGGCGGCCGCCTCGGCTGTCAGGCGCTCCATCTTGTCGGCGATCCCCAGCGTCTCCTCGATCTTGGGGGCGGCCGCAGCAGCCACGCCGTCGTAGGTGTCACCGTCGTAATCGACGAACCGGGGCCATTCGACCTGGGGAACACCGATGGACTCGAGATACTTCTCCCGGAGCTCATCTTGGAGGGCGATCATCTCACCTATGTAGGTCTTGGCCTCCCCGAGTGCCCGGGCAATGGAGGCCTCGTCACTGGCGGGCTGGCCTTGTGCAACCAGTCGCAGGCCGTCGGGAGTAGCACCCGCTTCGACCATGACGATGTCGATCTCACCATTCTCCGTGCGTCCACCGACGACGATGAGGTCGAATACGGAGGTTTCCAAGTCCTCGTATGTGGGAAGCGCCACCCACTCCCCGTCTTTGAGCGCCATCCGCACCGCCCCCAGCGGACCCTCGAAGGGAATGGGGCTGACTCCCAGCGCTGCCGATGCGGCGTTGATGGCCAGCACGTCATACGCGTTGACCATGTCGACCGACAGGATCGTCGCCACCACATGGGTCTCGCATTTGTAGTCGTCGCGAAACGACGGCCGCAGTGGCCGGTCGATGAGCCGGGCAGCCAGGGTCGCCTTCTCGGTGGGGCGGCCCTCCCGGCGGAAGAACGATCCGGGGATCTTCCCGGCGGCGTACATCCGCTCTTCGATATCGACCGTCAGGGGGAAGAAATCGACTCTGTCCCGCAGCTGACGCCTTGCGGTGGCGGTGACAAGCACTTCTGTCCCACCGACCTTGACTACGACCGCCCCGTCGGCGAGTCGGGCCAGTTTGCCGGATTGGAAGACGACCTCTTTGCCGCCGACCAACCCGCGTACCGTGATTTCAGGCACGCTGTTCTCCTTTTGTTCGGGAGAGGGCGTGCCGATTACCAGTGGCCGCGGCTCGGGAATGCGGGCCGTCGCCACTGACAATCAGCCGTCCCCCTCCGGCGTTGAGGGCGGCGTCTGCGCCGCCCCCGAGTTTTGCCGCTACCGGCGCAGTCCCAGCCTTGCGATGAGCGCCCTGTACCGCTCCACATCCTGATCGGTCAGGTAGTTGAGCAGGCGTCTCCGCTTGCCAACCATCATGAGAAGCCCTCGCCGGCCGTGATGGTCATGTGGATGAACCTTCAGATGGCCGGTCAGGTAGTTGATGCGCTCGGTGAGCAACGCCACCTGGACTTCGGGCGAACCCGTGTCGGAGGCGTGCGTGCCGAACTCTTCGACGATGGACTGGGTGTCTCGCATGGAGAGAATGCCGAGGCGCGACTTCAACTCGGCGAGGCCAGTGTAGCAGAGCGCCTGCGGTGGCCGGCTGTGCCACCAGCGCGGATGTCCGGCGATGTTCTTTCGATACCCTGTGCCCATCGCCGACGACAACCGCATACGCATCAGCTCCGGATCCCCATATGAGGACGGGGTCGGATTCTCCAGGGCGATCCGTGTCGCCGGCCGAGTCCACGTCGCGGGGACGGCACCCATCCCTCAGGACGGGAGCACACCGCCGGAGTCCCCATACGACCAGATGCTGCTGTGCGGGCAGATCGTCGCCACGGCTCTGGCCGCCGCCGGCGCGTCCCTCGCCGACGTGGTGCGTACTCGCATGTTCATCACCGACGCCTCCTATGCCGACGACGTCGCCAGAGCCCATCGCGAAATGTTTGCGAAGACCCGCCCGGTGGCGACAATGGTCGTCACCGGCCTCCTCGATCCTTCCTGGAAGGTCGAGATCGAGGTCGAGGCCGCCGTCTGAGGCATTGCTGTCGTCACACGCAGAGGCCTTCAGGGGTTCTCTCCCGGAAACAGAGCATCGTCTCTTCGACGATCATCAGGGAGAAGCCTTCGCCGCCCGCGGTGGGTCGGCCGAAGATGTGCTCCCGGAGCCCGTACACCGAGTCGTCACCCAGCCCGATTACGTCGTAGGTGACCTCGCCGATCTCCCCGACGAAAGGGGCAACGCTCATCCGTATTCGAGACGGCGGTTCATCGGAGGCTAAGAGGTCTGCCACGATCCGACCCAGATCGAGCATGGTCTCAGCCTTCGGCACACCGCCCAGGGCGGCCACCACATGCGACGTGATGTCGCTGGTAGACCCCAAATAGGCGAGGAACGCAGTGCTCGCCCAGCCGGTGACCTCGCCGGCCTCGACGTGTGCCGTAAACATGACTTCCGCCCAGATGGATTGGGGAAGGAGCCTGGCGCGGCCTGTCGCCACCACGTCATCCGCGGTCGGTTGCAGGGTTGCCACCACCGGCTGGTCGGCGCCGGGTCCGGCCCGCACGTTGAGCACGTCGTCGAAAGCCACGCCGACCACCGCGATGACGTCCCCGGCCTGGAAGAAGAAATCGAAGGACTCGCCGGCAAGCGTGGTCGATGTCGTCGTCGTGTCGGCAGTGGGCGGCGCGGTCGTCGGTGGTGCCGTGGTATCGACTGCCGTCGTATCGGTCACACACGGCCTCGTGACGGGCGGTGCCATATCGGTGGTACCCGCCGCTGTCGTATCGGTCGTGAGTGGCGCCGTCGTCGGCGGTGCCGTGGTATCGGGCGCACACGGCGTCGCCGTCGGAGCGGAGGTCGTCTCGGTGATGGGCGGCGCCGTCGTCGGTGGTGTGCCCGGTTGGGTGGTCGTGGTCGTCGTGGCGGCAGCCATGCCCCCATCACCGTCGAAGAACAAGAGAGGAACTCCGACGGAAATGAGGATCACCGCGGCGGCCGCTGCCATCCAAATCAGAGGTGAGCGCCGCGATCCGTCGGGGCGTGGTTCGAGTTGCGTCACCGGTTCTGGGTAGTCCGGCGGTCCGGGAGCCATCGCGATGAGCCGGTAGGTCAGCTCGCGCATACGGGCGTCGTCACTGTCGGTCATCGAGCAGCTCCTTGAGTCGACTTCGCGCACGGGCAAGATGCTTCTTGACCGACCCCGCCGAGATTCCCATCCGGCCGGCGACGTCCTCAGGCCGCAGATCCTCCCAATAGGTGAGCACGATCGCGGAGCGCTGGTTGATACTGAGCTTGTCGACCGCCTGCAGCACATCCACATCGACGTCGGGAGGCGCCACGCGAAGTGGTGATGCCACCTTCATTTCCCGCACTCGCCTGCGCAGTGTGCGTCTGTGGTGAGAACGCGCTTCGTTGAGCACAGACCTATACAGGTAGGCGCGCCGGTGGGTCACTCCCGACCACGCCTTGGAGTGGGTCGCCCGCAGCCAGGCGTCGGTGACCACGTCCGGAGCGTCGAACGGCCCGACGAGCCCGGTGGCATAGCGCACCAACTCGTCGGCATGTTTGCGATACAGCTCCTGGTCGGTCATCCCGGTCCTATGACGCAGCTGAGGCGGCCATCGGGTGACAGCAGTATGCGGTCTCGGTGGTTGGCTGCGCGGTATCTACGGTGCAATGGCCGGCGGCCCCGGGGCCGGCCCACCGACGACCGAACATCAGTCCTCCCAGTCGCAGCCACCTGCCTGCCACAATTCGGCAACGGCACAAGCGGCAACGGCTTCGCTGTGCAGTACCGACATGTGGGCGTCGACAACCCTCCGCCAAGACGCCACCGGGTTGCGGATGGCCAACGTCCGTGCCGAGAGCCCACCGTCGTCGAAGTCGTATATGCGCATGCCTGCCGGATCATCGTCGAAGTTGGTCACCCAGGCATCCCGGTTGCGGATGACGACAACTTCAACACCGGCTCTCAATCCGAGATTCTCACGGTCATCCTCGCAGTGGAAGATCCCGCAGTGCAGCGGCTCGTAGCCACCGTCGTTGGGTATCAGCGGAAAGAACCGGCCCGCCGATTGGAAGCCTCCCCAGATCCCGTCGTCGAGCGGCGGGTCCAACAGCATCGCCCCCACCACCTTGCGCTGTGCCGCCCCCGGATGATCGTCCCAGCGGGCCAGCAGCTCGGCGATGGCAGCTCCTCCCTTGGAATGGCCGATGACGTAGATCGGACGTCCATGGGTTGCCAGCCCGTCGAGATACCCGCCGAGAGCGTCGGCAGCGTCATCGATGGTGGCCTCACGCGACGCCCGCGACGGGTCGGCAACATCGCGAGCCCGTCTCCAGTCGAAACTGTAGACCTGCTCCGTCCGGAGACCCATGAGCTGCACCAGATCCTCGAAAGCCTCCCCAGGTGCGGTGCCGAACCCGCCCACCAGCACGACCAGAATGCCGGGCGGTGCGGTGACCTGGAGTTGGCCGCGCCACCGCCGGGAGCGCCAAGTGCCCCAGCCCAGCGCTATCAGGGCGGTGGCCCACGCCCAGGGAGAGGTGAAGGGAGCTGAGTTTGGCGGCATCTGCGGGTCGGAGGGATCCGGAACCGGTTCAGGACTGCCGGCTCCCGGATGCTGGGGACCCGCCACCGGCGGCGGCAGAAGGCCGAGGGCGTCACCCGGCACCGGCTCGACCACCTCCCCGGGGACGGTGAGCTGCAGGGTGACGGCAACGATTCCGACCCAGATCACCCACCGAGAATGGATCTCGGCAAGGACGGCTGCAAGGGGGTTGCGGCCTGAGTGGAGCTCAGGCGGAAATGGACGCGGCGCGCAATGCCTGCCTGGCAGCTTCGATGTCGGCTCCGATCTGGGCTGCGAGAGCCGCCGTGTCGGCGAACCTGCGTTCCTCACGGAGCCGGTCAACGAACTGGACGCGAAGTTCACGCCCGTACAGGTCTGCGGAGAAGTCGAGCAGGTGGACTTCGACCACTTCCCGGCTGCCTCCGAAAGTGGGACGCACTCCGATGTTGGCCACACCTGGCCTGCGCTCGTCTTCACATCCGGCCAGCACCGCGTAGACACCATGACCGGGAACCACCAGCTCGGGACCGGGTTCGATGTTGGCGGTGGGGAACCCGACCGTGTCCCCCCGCCGCTCTCCTCGGACGACCTCACCCCGTAGCTCAAACCATCTGCCAAGACCGGCGGCGGCCTGGCGCGTGTCTCCGGCCCCGATCGCGGTGCGAATCGTCGTAGACGACACGGGCTCCCCATTGCCGACGAGATGAATCTCCTCGACGTAGTAGCCGAGACCCAGCCCGAGGGTACGTAGAGTCTCGACGTCGCCGACCCGGCCCGAACCGACACGGAAATCTGAACCCACGGCCACCACGCTCGCCTCCGTCGCTGCCACCAGAACGTCCCCTGCAAAGTCATCCGGGGTCAGGGCACGCACGCCTTCGTCGAAGTCGAGTACGGCGCAGGTTTCCACCCCGACGGCTTCCAGGAGTTCGAGGCGGTGGTCAAGGGTGCACAGCAGCAGCGGGGCCCGATCCGGATCGATAAGCATCAGCGGATGGGGGTCGAACGTCAGCACCGTCAACGGCAAGTTGCCCAACTCACCGCCCCGCCGCTTGGTACGTTCCAGAACTGCCTGATGACCGCGGTGAACCCCGTCGAACACCCCCACCGCAACCGCAGCACCGTCTTGCGGCGGCACCCAGCTGTGATAGTCACCGCTCAGCAACCTCACCCCGTCACCACTTCCGGTTTCGCACAGGCCCCGTCGGAGTGGTAGACGGCGAGCAGCAGCCCGGAGCGGTCTACGACGGTGAAATCGCCCTCCACCCCGCCCCCCAGCGCGGAGGCCGCATATACCATGCCGTTGCACACCCCGACAGCAGTGTCGGCGTCGACGATCACCGATGGCAAGTGGCCAAGCGCCACTGCCGGGGCGATGAGAGCCCCCTCCAAGCCGGATCCCATCTCGTCGACACCTATGGCCGCAGCCACGTTCAACGAGCCGACTCGAGTTCTGCGCAGTGCTGTCAGCTGAGCGCGGGTGCCTACCGCCGACGCGATGTCGTCGGCGAGCGTCCGGATGTAGGTGCCTTTGGAACAGGCCACACGTAGTGACACCTCCGGAAATGGCCCCGGCGTCACCGCGCACAGATCCAGCCGGTGCACTTTGACGGCGCGTGGCCTGCGATCCACCTCGATGCCGGATCGGGCGAGCCTGTGGAGGCGCCTGCCCCCCACCTTGAGGGCGGATACCATCGGGGGAACCTGCATGATCTCGCCGACGAAGCGGGGCAACACCGAGGCGAGATCCTGCTCGGAAACGGTGGTCGGTTCCCTGCTCAGCACCGATCCTTCCGCGTCCAAGGTATCGGTGAGGATTCCCAGCCGGGCAACGGCTTCGTATTCCTTGTCTTCAGCCTCTAGGAAGCGGAGCAGGCGGGTTGCCCGACCGACACCCACCACCAGAAGGCCGGTCGCCATCGGGTCCAGCGTTCCCGAATGTCCCACCTTCCGAATGCCCACCGCTCCCCGTATCACGTCGATGATGTCGTGCGACGTCGGCCCCGACGGTTTATCGACGAGCAGAAAACCGCACGGCTCACCCATCGAGCAGGGCCTTGATTCTCTCAACGATGGCCTGCGGTGGGCCGGGGGCAGTGAAGCCTGCCGCATTGTGGTGGCCACCACCACCGAATTCGGCGGCAATCGCGGCCACGTCGACGCGGCCACGGGACCGAAGACTGCCCCGCCAGCCTTCGGGGAGCTGTTTGACGAAGAGAGCGACGTCGGCTTCTCTGGCTATGCGCAGGTCGTCGATGAGCGGATCGGCCGCGGTGTAGTCCAGCCCGCACTCATCCAGATCGTCCTGAGTCATCACCGACCACACGAAGCGGCGGCCGGGATCGAGTGAGGCGCGCCCCAGCACACGGCTCGACAGGCTGAGGTAGCCGAAGGGAACATTCTCGAACAGCGTCTGGCCGACCTCGTCCACCGGAACACCTCCGTCGACCAGATCGGCCGCTACCCGCAGCGTGTCCCCCGACGTCGAGGAGTATTGGAACCTGCCGGTGTCGGTGACCAGTCCGGCCCATAGCGCGATCGCAGCCTCGCGAGGAAGCGGCCAGCCGAGCCGGCGAATGAGGTGATAGGTGATCTGCGCCGCCGCCCCGGCGCCGGCGTCGACGACACGGACATCACCGAACTCCTCTCCTATGGGATGATGATCCACGACGATGAGCGCGCCGGCGGCGTTGGCTGCGGCAGCCAGACTGCCCAGTCGATGCAGGACCGCGGTGTCGAAGGCAACCATCACCTCCGGTGCCTCGGGAAACTCCGAGGCGGGCACAACCACGTCGCGAGGGATGAACTCGAGGTTCGGGCTGATGGTGAAGGGCTCACCGAAAGAGGCCACCGCATTCTTCCCAGCCGCCCGGGCGCAGTAGGCGAAGCCGACCGCCGACCCGAAGGCGTCCCCGTCGGGTCCGACATGGCCGCAGGCCGCTATCGACGCCGCGGCGCCGAGGATCTCAGCCGCCCGGTCCATCACCTTTGACATCCCTCAAGATCTCGTCGATCCTCGCTCCCCGCCTGATCGACTCGTCTGCGACGAACCGCAGCCGCGGCAGATACTTCAGCCGAACCCGGGAGCCTATTCGAGCCTGCAAGCGAGGCGCTGCCGCCGCCAGACCGGCCGCGGTCTCCTTCAGCTCGTCTGCACCGCCCAGAACCGAGAAGTACACGACTGCGGTTCGCAGATCCGGTGCGGTGTCCACACCGCTGATCGTCACGAAGCCGAGGCGGGGATCCTTCAACTCGACGACTTCGGAGGCGATAACTTCGTGCAACATCCCGTTGACCTTGCGCATCCGACCCGAGGCATTCATCGCTCCTCCACCCGCCAGGTGTCAGTGGCGAGCAGCTCGAAGCTCCTGTCGGCGTCCAAGCTGCGAACCACCTGGTGAAGGAGGCGCTCGACGTGACCCGACTGCGCTGCGACCGCGGCGATGCCGATGGTTGCCCGTTGCCACATGTCATGATTGTCGACTTCTGCTGCAGCCACCGCGTGACGCCGGTGGAGTGAGTCGACGACACGTTTCACAACCCGTCGCTTCTCCTTGAGAGAGTGGGCGTCCCGGATGAGCAGCTCGGCGCGGATCGCGGCGACGTGCATCAGGTTCGAGTGACTTCCCTCACCTCGTAAGACTCGATCATGTCGCCTTCCTTGACGTCACGGAAATCGACGAGACCGATGCCGCATTCGAACCCGCTGGCAACCGACGTGACGTCGTCCTTGAACCTACGGAGGGAGCCGATGGAACCGTCATACACCACGACGCCGTCCCGCACCAGTCGCACCCGTGCGTTGCGCAGCATCTGGCCTTCGGTGACGTAGCAGCCGGCGACCGTGCCATAGCGCGGGGCCCGGAATGTTGCCCGTACGTCGGCGACACCCAACAGGATGGACTCCTGTTCGGGGGCGAGGCGCCCGACAAGAATCTGCTCGATGTCGTCGAGAAGCTCGTAGATGATGCGGTAGGTACGGATGTCGATGCCGGCTCGCTCCGCGGCGCGCCGCGCTGGCCCGTCGGGGCGCACGTTGAACCCGAACACGAGTGCCTCAGATGCCTCAGCAAGCTTGATATCGTTTTCGGTGACACCCCCCACCGCGGCGTGCACGATGCTGACGGAAGCGTCTTCCCTCCTGATCTTGCCGACAGCGTCGCGAATCGCCTCCAACGAGCCGTGGGCGTCGGCCTTGACGATGATGCGGAGATCGGTCACGTCATCGGACCGCAACTGGTCGAGCAGTTCGGCGAGGCGCTCCTGAGCCGTCGGGACCCGCACTGCGGCGCTGCGCAGTTGTCGCGCGGTCTTCTCCGCCACCGACCGGGCCTCCTTCTCGGTGGCTGTCACCGAGAAGAAATCTCCGGCGGACGGCACTTCACCCCATCCCATCACCAGCGCCGGGGTGGACGGTCCGGCCTCCTTGACCTGCTCTCCGTTCTCGCCGAACATGGCGCGCACCCTGCCCGACACCGGTCCTGCCACCAGGGCATCGCCGACCCGCAAAGTTCCTCGCTGTACGATGACGGTGGCCACCGGACCGCGCCCCTTGTCGAGCTGGCTCTCTATCACGGTGCCCCATGCCGGAGCGTTGGGATTGGCTCGCACTTCTTCAAGCTCCGCTACCAGGTCGAGGAGTTCCAACAGCTGATCGATGCCATCGCCGGTCAATGCCGACAGTTCCACGGTCGGTACCTCACCGCCGAGGTCTTCCACGAGTACGTCATGCTCTGTGAGCTGAGCGCGTACCGAGAAGGGGTCGGCCGACTCGAGATCCATCTTGTTGACGGCGACGATCATCGGCACACCGGCAGCCTTGGTGTGGTTGATCGCCTCCACCGTCTGTGGCATGACGCCGTCGTCGGCTGCAACGACGAGGACGACGATGTCGGTGACATTGGCGCCGCGGGCGCGCAGGCTGGTGAACGCCTCGTGGCCGGGTGTGTCTATGAAGGTGATCTTGCCGTCACCCCGTGCCACCTGGTAGGCACCGATGTGCTGGGTGATGACACCGGCCTCTCCGTCGATGACATCACTGCGTCGGATTGAGTCCATCAGCTTGGTCTTTTCGTGATCTACATGACTCCAGAGCGTCACCGCGTTAC
>CAZIEQ010000065.1:0-10418 GCA_964538725.1 uncultured Acidimicrobiia bacterium
TCGTGCGCTGTGGCGTGTCGTGCGTGCCCGCATCTCCTGTGTTCACCCGGATGCAGTGGCGGGAAACCTCCCGCGCCAGGGTCTTGGTGAACGTGATGACTCCTCCCTTGGCACCCGAATAGACGGCCTCACCCGACGATCCCGCCCGGCCCGCCTCCGAAGCGGTGTTGACTATCGCACCCGATCCCTGTTCGATCATGTGCGGCAGCACGGCATGACAGGTGGCGAGCACGCCGCGGAAGTTGATCGCGATCACCCGGTCCCACAACTCAGGGGAGGTGTCGACGAAAGGCACTATGCGGTCCCACCCGGCGACGTTGCAGAGAATGTCGACGTGGCCCCAGGCGGCGGCGACCTCGTCCACGGCAGCACCTACGCTGGCGGTGTCGGTTACGTCCATGGTGACGGCGATGGCGGCTTGCCCGGCGGCGACCGCGTCTTCCGCCCCGGCGGTGTCGATGTCGGCGGCAGCAACCAGAGCACCCTCGGCAGTCAGCGCGGCTGCTACCGCCCTGCCGATGCCGCTGGCCGCTCCCGTTACCAGCGCGACACGCTCTTCCAGTTCCATGATGCCTCCTAGTCGTGCAGTAATCCGGCGGGGTCGAGCCGGCGCAGCGTTGTCAACTCGTCGTGTGTCGGCGGCGGCGTTGCGACGGGCGGGGGCCCGCCGCGGAGAGGGAAGCCGGTTGCAGCCTGCACCTCGGCCTCGGTGTGTCCCGGATGCACCGAGAGGAGGCGCATCCGGTGCGTTGCAGGGTCGAAATCGAAGGCGGCCAGCGGGGTGACCACCAGTGACGGCCCTTCACCCCGATAGGCCCGCTCCTCGCCGGGGCCGGAGGGATGGCCCGGGCCGCTGACGAAGTCAACCCGCTCCACAAAGGTACGCGGGCTGTGGGCCATCGTATAGATCACCGAACGCCCCACCGCAGGCAGGAAGGGCAGCCCCACCGTACCGGGCCCCCGCAACGCGGGCCGGGCCCATTCGCCGACGGCGACCAGGTTGCAGTTCCCGTAGGCATCGATCTGCAGCCCGCCGGCGCAGAACACGTCTAATGCGTCGCCGCGGCCTTCGAGGAGCACAACATCGGGAAGGGGCAGCGTGCACGCCGCAGGAGCCAGTGAGGCTTCGCACGACGAGTGGGGAAGACGGTCGGGGTCGGGGTTCACGGTTCCGCTGCCACCAACGATGAACGAAAGGCCGGGGGCGTGCAGCGCTTTGGCCAGGCGGCAGGCGGCAAGCGGCAATGCTGGAACCGCACCCATCACCACCACCTCACCATCGCGGAAGTGGCGCGCCATCACCGCGGCCATCAGTTCGGTCGTCGAGTAGCTCATGTTGCACTCTCCATACCGGCCGGGTAGGCATCCTCGTCGCTCGCCGTTATCCCCTCCAGGTAGGCGGCCAGCGTGTCGGCACCGCGGGCGGCCTGCAGATAAGCGCGAATGGCGGTTTCGTCACGTTCGTAATCCCCCGGCGAACCGGTGGGATGGCACCCGCCGGGAACTACGACCACCGCCGTCACCAGGAAGCCGGGAAGAGTCTCCCCGGGGGCGCGCCGTGCCAATTCGGAGGAGGCGACCACTCGCTCCACCTGCACGATGAGACTGCGCGCCGCCAGGGCGAGCAGCCGGTCGGTGAAAGGAAAGCGGCCGAAGGAGACGTTGCCATCCTCGTCCGCCTCCCTGCACGAGATCAACGTCACATCGGGGCGGAGGGCGGCGACGGCCCACTGCTCCCGCCCGGTGAATGGATCGGTGACCCGGCGGTACATGTCGGGGCTCACCCGGGGCAGGTCGGTCAGGTCGACCCCGGGAGCGCACGGGATGAATGGAATGCCGCCTGCACCCGCGTACAGGGCGTGGGTGAGGGAGCCCTCATCGCATTCCCTCACGGTGACGGTGCCGGCCTCGACTGCCTTGCGAAAGGCCGGGGCGAGACCCAGATGCTCGAAACCGACGTACGGGGACATGATCTCATCGACGAGGCCGGCGGCTATCGGCAGTTCCGCCTGCAGCGATGCTGAGGGGCTCGTGACCAGGCGGCCGATCCTCGAAGAGTGGCGCACCATCTGGCGCACCAGGGCCATCGGTGCGGCCTCCATGTGCATCCCGCCGACGCCGACGACCGAACCCGGCGGTATCAGCTCGGCGACTGCAGCCGCCGGGTCGAGGAACCGGGTCGGTTTCATTCTCCCCCTATCCCAGTTCGTGGCCACACTTCCCGCAGTAGTCCATGGCGGCGGGGAGGCCCTTCGTGTCACATTGCGGGCAGGTCCTTGCCGGTGGACCCCACAGGGTCTCGGAGGAGCCGCCGTCGCGGGCCAGCTCCCTGATGCCGCGATAGTCGGGGGGGCGCTTCTCCACGAACGCCGTCATGCCTTCCCACGGCTCGAGCGATGTGTAATGCAGCGTCAGCCAGTCGCGTGCATGCCCCACCGTCATGTGCCACGCCAGATCCTTCCAGAAGTTGACCGACTCCTTGGTGTAGCGCATGCATTCGGGGAACTTGTCGATGAGCTTTTCGCAGAGTTCGTCGACGGCGGCGTCGAGCTGGTCGCGGGGAACCACCCGGTTCACCAGACCCCATTCCAAGGCTTGCTGGGCGCTGATCGGCTCCGACAGCATCAGCATCTCCCGGGCCCTGCGGTCGCCGACGATGATCGGCAGCCACTGGGTGGCGCCTCCGGCAGCGACGCTGCCCACCTTCGTACCTACCTGACGGATGGTGATGTCGTCGGCGGCGACCGCCAGGTCGCAGGCGACGTTGAACTCGTTGCCGCCGCCTGCGACGATTCCGTTGAGGCGGGCGATGGTCGGCTTCCCCATACCGCGCAGGGCGTCGTGACAGTCGGCGAACAACGTCATGTACTTCCAGTAGTCATGGGGGCGCTGGGTGTATTCGGCGGCGTACTCCTTGACATCCCCCCCGGTGCAGAACGCCTTGTCGCCTGCTCCGGTGAGAACCAGCACTGCAACACCATCGTCGAAGGCAGCGTCGCGGAACGCCTCCAGCATCTCCGCCAGCGTCCCGGTGCTGTACGCGTTGTAGTTGTGCGGCCGGTTGATCGTGACCCTGGCCACCCAGTCCTTCTTGGTGTAGATGATGTCCTTGAAGCCGAAGCTATCGGGGTCGCGTCCGGCCAGGACGCTGCTCTCGGTTGCCATTGCTCGACTCTCCTCGCTAGGCGGGTACTTCTTCCAATCGTTTCTGCAATCTCTGATGGGCGAGGAGCGACGCTCCGTAAGCGCCGGCGTAGGCGCCGAGGTCGTCGGGTGGCACCGCGAATTCTGCCCCCAGCATCTTCCCGATCTCCCTGGTGAGGAGGGCAACCGAGGCGAGGCCTCCGGTCAAGGCGAACGGGGGCTGCGCCTTTACGCGCTTCACCAGCTGGGCGGCCCGCCCGGTGAGAGCGATCACGGCACCTGCGCAAACATCTTCGATGCTGCGGTCATCCGCCAGATGGTTGATGATCTCGGACTCAGCGAAGACGGTGCACACGCTGGAGACGGTCACCGGATCATTGCCTCCCGCGGCAAGGCGGGCGATGTCGTCGACCTCGAACCCGAGGTATTTCACAGTCTTCTCGAGGAAGGCTCCGGCGCCGGCCGCACACTTGTCGTTGAGCCGGAACGCCACGACCCTCCCCACCTCGTCCATGCGCAACGCCTTCACCGTCTGACCGCCGGCGTCGAGCACCGTACGTACGTCGGGGAGCCACTTGTGCACTGCGTAGGCATGGCAGGTCAGCTCGGTTATCGCCAGGTCGCCGATCTGAGCGGCGTAGCGGCCGAAACCGGTGGCCGCGATGTAGTCGATGTCGTCCCGACCCAGCCCGGCGTCGTTCACCGCGGCGTCCAGGCCCGCCTCCGCGGCCTTGGCAAAGTGAAAGCCGGTCGGCCGGAGCGACTTGCCCTTGATGTCACCATCCTGATCGGCCACGACGGTCTTCGTGTAGCTGGAGCCGAGGTCGATACCCGCGGTGAGATTCATGCCGGCATTCCCCTTTCTGCGAATGCTCCTGTCCGCACCTGGTCCAGAGCGAAGAGGGCGGCACCGATGGCGCCGCAATGGTGCGATTGCTCGCTCATGTTCACCTGGGAGCCGACCAACTCGGACACCAGCTCCACCATTGCCGAGTTGCGGGTGACGCCCCCGGTGAAAGTGACTTCCAGTTCGATTCCCGCCCGGCGCAACAGCGACACACTGCGAGAAGCGATCGCCCGGTGAACTCCCATCACGACGTCCTCGACGCGTCTTCCCTTTGCCAGCCACCCCAGGATCTCAGACTCGGCGAAGACCGTGCAGGTCGTGGTCATCTTGACCGGGTTCTTCGCGGTGAGTGCCAGCGGTCCCAGCTCGCCCAACGGGATCTCGAGGGCCTCCGACGCTGCACCGAGAAACCGGCCGGTACCTGCGGCACATTTGTCGTTCATGTTGAAGTCGACAACCTGGCCATCGCTTCCCACCTTGATTGCCTTGGTGTCCTGACCACCGATGTCGAGGACGCTGCGCGTCTGTGGGAAGAGATGCACCGCACCGCGTGCATGGCAGGAGATTTCGGTTACCTGAGCGTCGCCGAAGTCGATGTTGAACCTGCCGTAGCCGGTGCCGACGACGAACGCCACGTCGTCTTCCTCGAATCCGGTCTCGGCGAGGGCGAGGCCAAAGGCCGTCTGGCCTGCCTCTGCCAGCTTGGCTCCTGTGGGGCAGAGGCCTAAGCCCAATATCTCGTGGTCGCCGGTCATGACGACCGCCTTGGTCTGGGTGGACCCTACATCTACGCCTGCTACCAGCATCTGCTCACGTCCTTGTTTGGGCACGCCTGCTCTGAAGCGACTCAAAGAAGGCATCGACACGGTTGCGGAGCTGCGCCTCAGCCCAGAGGCGGGAATCGACGAGATCCGACTGGATGAAGAGGCCGGGAACGTCGGCGTTGCGCATCAGCCACTCCCGGGCATCGGGAAGGCCGGCTGAGGTCGTCCGGCATGACTTGACCCCGTGGTAGCAGATGCCGTCTATTGAATACTCCTCGGCGATCCGCGCTTGCCACTCGTGGGAGAAGAAGATGCCGCTCATGCTGGGCTGGGATGTGACAAGGATCTGCTCGGCGAGGCTCTCCACAGGCCGCGAAATGTCGTAGTGGACTCCGCGGTCCAACCCGCCACCGGCGTACGACATGTACTCGCTTGCGACGAACACGCCGTTCCACTGTTCGAACAGACCGACGAAGTCCCGGAAATTGGTGTAACAGGCGGTGCCGACGAGGAGGAGGCGGAAACGCTCATCGGGAACGGCACCGACTCCGTTATCGACGCGCTCCTCGAGCTCGGCGAGCACGGTCTCCATGAACTCGATGCCGTCGGCCCGGCCGCGGAGGATGTTGGCGATACCCATGTAGTTGATGCCCTCGGTGAGGGCGTTGAAGGGGGCGGGCCGCTTCTTGTTCAGGGCCAGGATGGAGCGATAGAGCTCGGACATGCGGTTGACGTTGCTCAGCACCTCGCGCAGCTTGTCGATGTCGAAACGTTGTCCTGTGACCTCTTCGCACAAGCCGATCAGCTCGCGGAGCTGGCCTTCGACGAACGCCACGTCGTTGCGGAAGGTGTCGTTTCTGTCGTCGTACCTGAACCCCGAGCCTCGCCACCCTGGTAGGTCGAGGACGAAGACCGGACATCCGAACTTGCGCTCCCAGATCTCTGCCCACTTGATGTAGGTGTTGCACATGTTGGTGGCGACAACCATGCTCGGCACCGGGTATCTACCCAAGGGATGGTCGCGACCGGTCACATGGAGCCCCACATCCACCTTCACGTACCCGCAAATGTCGGGTGAGTATCCCTGATCCTCGGCCGCCAGCAGATAGTCCATGGCGCGTCCCTTGACGGCGGTCTGCAAGGCGGCGATCTCGGGGAAGCTCATCGGAATGTCGAATGTGTTGAGGATCTCCGCCAGGGATCCCATGACGAAGACGTTGGCGACGGGCGTGCCGTCGGCATCGGACTCGCCGAGCTGGTTCCACCACCGATCCATGAGGCTGCGGCTGGCGGAGCGTGTCTTGCCTGCCAGGCTGAGCGGGGGTCGAATCGCTACTCGGGTCTCTTTCACCACGGCCTCCTATGCGAACTCGAACAGGAGCGACTCGGCGAAAGTCTCCACTTCCATCCGGGTCTGCTCGAAGTTGGCGGTCTTCTCCTCGAATTCCATGATCAGGTGGGGGATGCCGGCCGCAGTCAGCGCCTCGTCGTATGTGACCTGCTCCTCGAGTCCCGGCTCGCACATCTTGGCGGCACTGACGATGGCGGCCTCGGCACCCGACTCCCGAATCCGGCGCAGCAGCATTTCCTCTTTGGGCTTGCGGGGATCGCGCTGCACCGGGCTGTAGCTGGAGGCTTCCAGGTATGCGGTGGCCAGGTTCTGCAAGGGGTCGCCGCTGGTCGGCACGTCCTCGGTGAGCCAGCGGAGACCGATGAGAAGGTCGTCGTCTACGACGTAGGCCACGTCCTGGAGCACGGACAGCATCTCGAGGGGCGGCTGTTCGCAGAACCCACCCTCGAACACGAGCTTGATCTTGTCCTGGGGCTTGCCGGTACGGGAGCGCAGGAGGGGCAGGGCAGCGCGCAGCAGCGCGTTGTGACGCTCCCGCGGCATGACTCCGGCTGCCCGTGTGAGGAGGTAGGACTCTACGAGGGTGACGAGCCACGGTTCCCGCCGGCGCAGGGCATACAACTCCCGCAGCAGGCTGCGGTTCTCGTTGAACACACCGATGCTGGCAGACAGCGCGTCGTCGGTCATCTCGGTGCCTGTGATCTCTTCGATGATGCCGGCGATGCGGCGGTACTCACCGAGCAGATAGCGGCCTGCATGTGCCGACGCCGCATTGTGGGGGTAGTACAAGATCTGGCAGCTCACGTCGGATAGCTTCCGTGTCCAGATGCCGTTGACGTGGCGGGCGGCGTCACAGATTGGGTGTGTCACGTACATCGACAGAAAGTCGAGGCGGCCTGTCAGCGCCTGCTCGAGGGCGGTGCGCAGGATGGAGCACACGAAGGCGGCGATGTGAGCATCGGCCTCGCCGATCTGCACGCTGCTGTCGGCGCCCATCGTCTTGATGGGCAGCATGCCGGCGGCGTGGGCGATCTCCTCGGGGAAGTAGACCTGGAAGTGACCGAGGACCTTGCCGTCAGGGTTCTCCTCCAGCCATCTGTGCACGGCAGGGAAGTCGGGGTCTTCGACCACCGTCCGGCACTCTTCGATGATTCCGCTTAGCTCATCTGCCATCATCATCCTGACTGACCGGTCAGTCAGGATTGTGTCACGGTAAGGCCCTGCAATGCAATGCGCCGCGGGCATCAAATGGCTGATGCAAATGCATCATCTATGAGGTGAGGGCACGTTCACGCAGGATGTAGCGTTTCACCTTGCCGGTGGCGGTGAGCGGCAACTCGTCGACGACGTCCACCCAGCGGGGGTATTTGAAGGGGGCAAGGCGCGACTTGACATGTTCCTGCACCAGGGCGGGAAGGGCGGCGGCGTCGGCCCCGGAAGCCGGAATGACGAACGCCCGCGGCTTGATCATGCCATCGGAGTCTGCGGCTCCTACCACAGCCGCAGTGACCACAGTCTCCAGTTCCACTATGCAGGCCTCGACCTCGGCGGGCGACACCCAGATCCCTCCCACCTTGAGCATGTCGTCGTCGCGTCCCAGGTAGGTGTAGCTGCCGTCCTCGTTCTCGACGTAGGTGTCGCCGGTCCTCATATACGGCCCCCACAGCGCGGCCCGGTTGCGATCGGTGCGTTTCCAGTATGCCGACATCACCGACTCGCCGGCGACCCACAGTGCACCCGGTTCCCCCGCCGCCACCGATTCACCGCTGTCGTTGCGAATGTCGATGCTGAAGCCGTCCACCGGTGTCCCTGTGGAGTCGGGGCGATGGCTGCCGGGACGCTGGCTGATGAAGATGTGGCCCAGCTCGGTGGTGCCGATGCCGTCGACCAGCTCCACACCGAAACGGCTTAGGAACCGGCGGTAGATGTCCTCGGGCAACGGCTCGCCTGCACTGACGCCGAGGCGGACCGAGGCAAAGGAGTCGTCGGGCACGTCAGAGTTGAGCAGCGCGGCGCAAAAGGTGGGCACCGAGAAGAACAAGGTCACCTGATGGCGGCTCACGATCGCTGCCACCTCCTCGGGAGTGGGGCGGTCCGGGTTGAGAAGCGCGGAGGCTCCGGTCCCTGCAGCCAGGTAGCCGGCGTTGCCCAGCCCGTATGCGAAGAAGAGTTTCGCCACTGAGTGGACGACGTCACCTGCATCCATGTCGAGAACCCCGCGGGCGTATGAGTCGGTGAGGAACGGCACATCGGCGTGACGGTGGATGGCGCCCTTGGGAAACCCGGTCGTGCCCGATGTGTAAAGCCAAAACGCGGCATCGTCGCCGGTGGCGGGATAAACCGCCGGCGTGTCGCCTGCGCGTTCCATGGCAGCCGCCACGGTGACACCGAACGTACCTTCGCCGTCGATGAGCGTTGCCTGCAGATGGGGCTGGTCGGACAGGGCGGGCTCCACCGCGGCTGCAAGCGGCGCCGACACGACGACTGCGGTGGCTCGAGAGTCGGCGATGAGGAACCGGTAGTCGTGGGCGGTGAGCATTGTCGACACGGGCACCGGGACGGCGCCCATCCAAATGGCACCCCAGAAGAACTCCAGGAAGGCCGGAGTGTCCGTCATGACGAGCATCACTCGCTGTTCGGGCCGGACACCGATGGCCGCCAGTGCCGCCGCAGCTCGGCCTGCTGCTGAGGCGAGCTCGGCGCGGGTTACACCCGCCCCGGAGACGGCGTCGACGACGGCGGTCTCCTCGGGATGGGCATCGGCTCGTGCGAGAACGAACCCTTCGACGATGTTGCCGGTGGACTGGTCGAACGCCATTGCTTGCCTCTCTCACCCGGGGAATGGCTTGCGTCCCCTGCGTTGATATCGTATCGGGCGATGATCGACTTCCGCACCTCGCCCGACCGTTACCGGCATTGGAGGCTCACCGTCGATGGGCCGGTGGCTCATCTGGGTCTCGACGTTGATGAGGGTGGCGGCCTCGGTTCCTATGAGCTGAAGCGCAACTCCTACGACCTCAGGGTGGACATCGAGCTGTACGACGCCGTGCAGCGGCTGCGTTTCGAGCATCCAGAGGTGCGGGCGGTCGTGGTCGAATCGCTCCACGACCGGGTTTTCTGCTCGGGTGCGAACATCACCATGCTCGCTGAATCCACTCACCCGCTCAAGGTCAACTTCTGCAAGTTCACCAACGAGACAAGGCTGGGCATCGAGGACGCCACCGAGAACTCCGGCCAGCGGTACGTGGCCGCCATCAATGGCACCGCAGCCGGCGGCGGATACGAGCTGGCGCTGGCATGCGACCACATATTGCTCATCGACGATGGCTCCGCGGCGGTGGCGCTGCCGGAAGTCCCTTTGCTCGGCGTGCTGCCGGGCACGGGTGGACTGACGCGCCTCGTCGACAAGCGGGCGGTGCGCCGCGACCTCGCCGACGTGTTGTGCACCACCGAGGAGGGCGTCAAAGGGCGCAAGGCTCTCGAGTGGGGGCTGGTCGACGAGCTGGTCCCGGGGTCCCGCTTCACCGACGTGGTCGCGGAGAGACTCGTCGAGTTCGCCGACGCCGGAGTGACCGCCGGA
The DNA here is from genome assembly GCA_964538725.1 of uncultured Acidimicrobiia bacterium. Lineage (GTDB taxonomy): Bacteria > Actinomycetota > Acidimicrobiia > Spongiisociales > JAOTWH01 > CAZIEQ01. The sequence goes on from CAZIEQ010000065.1 coordinate 9,687, forward strand.
CCCGGAGTCGCGCTCGACGACCTGGAGCGACACGAAGAGGAAGACGGCCTCGCATACCCGTACCTGCGCATCGACATAGACCGCACATGGGGCAAGGCCGAATTGATGGTTTTGGGCCCCCCAGGCCCGCCGCCCGCCGATCCCGACGAGGCGGTCGCGCTTGGAGCCCGCTGGTGGCCGCTGGCGTTGACACGTGCCCTCGACGACGCACTGTTGCATCTGCGGGTCAACGAGACAGAGCTGGGGACCCTCGTGTTGCGGACCGATGGCGACCCGGATCTGGTTGCCGCCCACGACGCCTTCCTCACCGAGAACGGCGACCACTGGCTGGTGCGAGAGGTCGTCTTGTATCTGAAACGCACTCTGAAGAGGGTCGACGTCACATCCCGTTCCACGCTCGCCCTCATCGACCCGGGGAGCTGCTTCGTCGGGTTCCTCGCCGAGCTGGCGCTGGCCGCCGACCGCTCTTACATGCTGGAAGGGACCTTCCCCGGGTCGGACGAGCCGGCGGCCGTCATGCGCCTCACCTCGATGAATCTGGGCCTGCTTCCGATGGGCAACGGCCTCACCCGCCTCGCCACCCGGTTCTGGGGACGTCCCGGGGCCGGCGAGGCGGCCGCCGAGCTGGCAGGCAAGGATCTCGACGCCGCGTCTGCCGCCCCCGCCGGCCTGGTCACGCATGCACTGGACGATATCGACTGGGAGGGCGAGCGCCGGCGGTCGGTCGGAAGG